>JAKAGC010000074.1 GCA_021817755.1 Acidobacteriota bacterium
CATAGACACAGCCAGTGAATCATGTGCATCACGCAGACTCCATTGATGCGATTCATTCACTTCTACAGGGAATCCTTTTTCAGCATACCAGCCCATTGTTTGTTGATTTTCAGAGATCGCTTCCCGCAGCGAACGCTTTGAACGCCCATCTATCACATTGTACCAGCATAATGGAATCGCTCCCCATGCATTATTAATCGTTTCAACACTCATTTCCGCCCATTTTATCAAATCTCGAGTTCCACTATAACAACGCATTAAAGGGAAATTACCCCTCCGTGACGCTTCAAATAGAGCCATCATTTCTTCCCGTTTACGAATAGGCACCCCTCCTGCACCATCATGCCAGGTATCCATTTCTTCAGGGTGAAAAAAATGCTCTTGTGCATTCTGATCAGGACCCAACGAGATAATATCTATTACTCCGGATTCTGCGATTTCTTTAATTCCTTCAATCGTTTCCTCAAGTAAAGGCCTTCCAAAATGATGACGGATTAACGGATAAGGAAATTTTTGTTCGATTCGTTCTACCAGGGTTTGTTTAAACCCATCCTCTCTTTTTTTATCACCTGTTTCCAATAGATAAGCTTTCACACTATCTAATGACTCCATCCCTGAAAAAACTTTTTCAAAAAGCCCTGATTTTTCAGCTACAAGAGCAACCGGTCTCGTTCCACCAAAGACCAACTTTATAGATGTGAATTTATTTTTTATAATCAGTTCTTTTAATTCACTAAACAAATTTTCTCCTACTTCCGGTGTAAGCCGGTAACTTACTGCTACTATATCCGGTTTATATTCCTCGATTGCATCAATCAATCGATGAGGTGAAACCGCTGGACCCAGTAATTGTGTTTCATAACCCGCCCACTCTGCCAATTTTAAGAATTGGTATAAACCGCTAACATGTACACATGTTCCAAGTGCAGCCCCAAGTATTTTCTTTTTCATATTTTCCTCCATTATAACTGCGCCTGCCCTATAGAGAGAAGACGCAATTCTTTTAAAGTCATACCCCCAATCCCCAGTTTTTCAACTGTTCGTCCCATTTCCCAGTAATCACAGTTATGAATAATCGATCCCAGGTGGATCAATGCTTTAATTGTCGGTGTCGGTACATTGAACATCCCACCTACTGATGCAATTGGAACTAAACTCGCCGGTATATCCTCTGTAAGGTAACGAATATTCAAATTCGTTGGGGCCACAATTCCCCGGTATCCCGGGTTTGCATGCATCGCAGCATGAAGTGTTTTTCCCGCTGCATTATATGCCAGGTAAAGCCATTCTCTTGCAGTTAAGGCACGGATGCCCAATGCTTCCGCTACCGCTACCCGTTCAGCATCCACTTGCTCCAGTACCTGTGCTACTGATTGCGTTACCCCTTGTACATAAAACTGAAATTCCGAAATATCCTCAATCCAACCTGCATTTAATAGACAAATCGCCGGATGAAATATTGCCCCTATATTGTCCAGACTCGTTTTAAAAATATTATCACCCGGTACAAACTGCGGATAAGCACACCGCACTTTTTTTAGTACTTGGGGGATATGATGAGCTCTTATTGAAGCCATAGGAATCGAATTTTTTATACGGAAAATTTTTGCTTGAGCTGGTCCTGTTGCTCGTGAAGCGTATATAAAGGTTTGGGCTTCCGCAATAATAACATTGGCGGTACAATTTTGCTCCTTGAGAACCTGCCTAAATTCCAGTGCACCAAAAGTCCGCCCCGGATTTAAAATGACAGTATGACCATCCTGCAAGTATGGTGCGCACTGTTCTGCAATAAAACGATGAGCCGTTGCCGGAACAACAACCATGATTATTTCTACATCTTCCAATACTTCCTTCATTGAAGTAGAGGCACATTTTACTTTACCAAAACCTATTATTTCACCTTCTATTTCGATACCATCGCGAGCTTTCACCCCCCAAAGACGTTCTTCTGTCCGATTGTATAAATTAACATCAAATCCCATGATCGCCAGATGTCCTGCCATTGCCATCCCACCATGTCCAGCGCCAAGGACTGCGAATTTCGGTTTCATTTTTTCAATTGTGTTCGTTTCCATTGTCTTACCTCCTAATTATCAAATTTTTAAAATTGCTTTCTATTCTCAGATTCCTCAATCGCAAAATAAAAAAGGATAAATTTTCGTATCTAATCAGCTTATACTCTCTTATTTTTGAAATTAAAAACTTATGACCAGAGCTGTTTCCTGGTCTTTTTTGAATCATATTAAATTTTTTTGCAGTCATATTCGCTCTTTTTAGCACTCATATTTAATGAGCGAGACATAAAAATCTTATCGAATGGAATTAGATATTATGTCGCTCGGAGGCGGCCCGACCTTCGTATTTTTTAACCTGTGGCGAAACATAATCCCTTAAATGATTATGCCGTCACACCCTTTCTTTTCTTATCAACCTTAAGTACTCCGCATGTTTACGATCATCATTCGTCGATATCGGAGCGGAGATGACGCTCAGAAATTTCATTATAACATATTAGAAAAATCATTTACAAGGTTTTTTTCAATTTTTGGTATGATTAATTTTGAAAATCTTTCTACTAAGAGATTCTATCATATAATTTCAAAACCAAATTGTTTATTTCTCTATTTTTTATAGATGATCTCATATTCTAAGATACGTTGGTTCAGATACCCATCTATCAGGAAGAGTTTATTTTGGAAGATATACATTCCGGGTGCAAAATTTGGAATCGCAATTTCTGTGAATACTTTTCCATTTTTTTCTAAAACGACTAACTTAAAAGCATCACATTTATTAATTGTATCATAATCCACAAGGTCTCTTTTAATAGTATCTAATGATAAAGTAACCAAAGTGGCTCGTTTTTCCTTCTCTGTTAGTTCCCTTCTTTGTGTAATAATATATATTCTTTCGTTTGAATCAACTCCAATTGCAGTTACCCCACTACAAATTTTATCTCTTTTTTGTTGGAAACTTACACCGTTACTACTACTGCTTATTTCAATAGAAGTCTGATCATCTGTATCAGTAACTTCTATCTCATTACCATCAGGAGTCAGATTGACTTTTCCTTTTACTTTTAAAGGAGTTTCAAATGTAATAACCATAATCAATTTTCCATCCGGGGAATACTTACGGATTACAGGAATACAATAATTTAAGGCATAGATATTATCATTTTTATCTTTGGAAAAAAGTACTAATTCAGATTCAAGAGCACTTTTAGCATTATCGGTATATTTTCCGAATTCCCGCAATTTATTCCCTTTCTGATCCATTATGGTAATTAATTTTCGTGAAAAAAATGTATTATAATGGCTATGTACAGCAATCTCGTCTTTTGCTGTCAATGCAATCCAATTGTTAAAGTACTTGGATTTTATTATATTTTTACTTTTCCCCTCAGAAGAAAAACGTTGTAATCTACGTCCCATTCTTTCATTCACCAGGATATCACCATTCGGATATATGCAAACCATTTCAGGATTCAATACATCACCTGGCCCAACGCCTCTCCTACCAATCGTTCGAATATAATTCCCAGCAAAATCAAATACTTTAATATAATGCTTAATAGAATCGGAAATATAAATCGTATTTTTATCTGAAACAGCTATGTAACCAGGTAGGGAAAAAAACTTGTTTTCATCCTGTTCGTCATCCCCTCCCCACACTCGAATCAATTTTAATTGAAGTTTACCCTTACAAGCTTCCATATCCTTTAAAGAATTATGAACCAAAACTGCACCCAAAGCTATTTGTGAAAAAATGATTATCACTAATGCTCCAATTTTCACCTTAAAAATACTCATCACATTATCTCCAATTAGCAGGATTTGATCATTCTATCCTTCTGTAATTTTTAAATGTTTTTATATCATATTAAACAATAATTATCAATCCCCATATGAATTTTCGGAGTTAACACCCTAACATATTTCACATTCCCAAATTAACTCCCATATTTCCTTAACCCAATCAAAAACCCCCTATCTATTCAAAAATCTTAAAATATACCTTTTTTTAATAAGTAATCACCAGATTTGACTCATGACACCCTCAATACCGTCATCATATAATCTTTTACAACACAATTAAGTTATTCTTAATTCCAAATCTCGGTATTCCGAAGCATTTTCAAAAATGTTCGTGTTTCCGAACAAGAATTTTTTTCAAATTTCATATATACAATCTATTATCAATATTATTAGTCACATAACCTCTTCTCAAATGAACTGGAAAAAGCATTTTTAAAAATTTTTTAGTTGAAAATTTGATATTTTTATATTATCTGTTTTGTCATGAGAATAAAAAATGATTTTAACATGAATGCAAGATTGATTGGTAATAAGTCGACGATAACCCGTTGGCGTCCCCGGGAAATCAACCGGAGCTGGGAACCGCTAACGGTGATAAAAATAAACCTGATGTACCGACATACTCTATATGCGGTTCATTACAACACTTTAAAATTAGGAGATAGAACTATGAACAAAAACACAAAAAACGAAACAAACATTAAAAACTCAACTCTACAACCCGGTATGACACCCAATGGATCCACCAATACTATCGGTTCCATTCCTGTGCTCGATACCACAGATCAATTGGTCAAGGATTCATCCATTACGACCCCAGGTAGTATTCCTGTTGTCGATAACCCTGTTGTTGGTTAAAGGAAATAATAGGTGAAATAAAATGTTCTCTGTGATTTCTCTAAAAAGCCCCGGCACAGAGAATTCATTTGCCTCTCAAACCTTGATATTCGGAAAAGAACACTTAAACCAATGAGGAAAACAATGATAAGACCTATTGCAACAATAATTTTTGCAAGCAGAATGTTTTCGAGAGCAGGAATAAAGATTATTTTTGCAAACAGAATGTTTTCGAGAGCACAAATAAAGAATATTTTTGCAAGCATAATATTTTCAAAAGCAGAAATAAAGAATAATTTTGCAGGCAGAACATTTTCAAGAGCAGGAATAAAGATTATTTTTGCAGGCAGATCATTTTCGAAAGCAGGAATAAAGATTATTTTTGTAAGCAGAATGTTTTCGAGAAGAGGAATGAAGGAAATTTTTGTAAGCAAAACAATTTTAAGAGCAGGAATAAAAGAAACCAGTGCAAAATTTTTCCAAATTCCGTTTCTCTATATCGGTTTTACGGTTCTGATTTTGATTAGTAAGTTTGAAAGGCAAAATAAAAAAAAATTAAAAAAAAGGAGAATTAAAATGATTTTATCAAATCAAAACATCAACACAATCGTAAACAAAGCGTTAACCAGTTATGAAAATGCCCGGGGCAACCAGGAGATACTCGATAAGATATCTTTTTATGGTTATACCGATGAACAAATCAGCCTGGAAATCCAGTCAGTTAAAGATTTATTCGACAAAGCCCAGAAACAGATATCTCTATATGGCGAATTCCATGAACTTCAAAACGAATTTGTGATTAAGTTCAAAGAAGAGCATAAACGCTATATGGGATACAGAAAAATGGCCAGACTAAATCTAATCGGTAAATTACTTCCCTTCCAGGAAACACTCCGTATTAACCAATCTGTAAAACAGGATTTTGCAGGGTTTATCGCACAGGCCAAAGATCTATATACAACATTAATCAACCGGCCAACCATCCTTGAAAAATTACAATCCTTTGGTTTTACAGTTGAAAAGATGCAGGAAGGACTCGATAAGCTCCAGGAACTTAAAGAATTGGAATCCAGAAAAACCGCAGTAAAAGGAAGCGCTCAACGTGCCACAAAAGTAAGAAATGAAGCTTATGATGAAATTCAAAACAAATATTCTTCATTTGTGACCTCGGCTAAAATTTGTCTTGAAGAACTTCCCCAATTGCGCGAAGTCCTCGGTATACTCGAACGTTCCGTTCCTATTCGGAAAAAGGAAACCGACGAAAACACCGATACCACAGAACCCACTACTCCCACTGAGCCTACTACCCCAGATGCGGCACCTCTTAAAACCATTGCCTCCAAAAAACAAATGCTCAATGCAGCCTAATGGAAAAGATTTATCAAAATTAATCCAATAAAATTCCATTAACCCCCGGATAAATGCGGTTTTCCCTCATTTATCCATATTAGTACCGGGCTCCTGTTACAATTTAATTAACAGGAGCCCTTTTTACTCATTATCCAAAAAACAATCTATAAAACATCATTGTAGTTTCAAGCAACTGCATTTCGAATTGCAAAAATCCCCCGGTCTATATCACTATCATCGATATCTTTATGAGTCACCATGCGAATTCGATCTTTCCCGAAAGGCAACACCAATACATCCTGAGCAGCCATACGCGCTACAAAATCAACCGAACCCATATTAGCAAGTCTTACCATAATGATATTTGTCACCACTTCCGAAGGGTCCACAATTATATTTTTTATATCCATCATTCGCTCAACCAACATTCTCGCTCTTCTGTGATCTTCTTCAAGCCGGTTTACCATCGTTTCAAGTCCAACAATACCCGCTGCTGCCATAAATCCGATCTGCCGCATACCCCCACCCAATGATTTACGTAAAATCCGTGCTTCTTTTATAAACCCTTTCTCTCCCACCAGCATTGATCCCATCGGGGCAGCCAATCCCTTTGACAGACAAAACATCACTGAATCGCAATGCTTTGTAATCTCTTTCACGTCTACTCCTAAAGCAATTGCTGCATTGAATATTCGCGCTCCGTCCATATGAAAATGCAGATGATACTTCCGCGCTAATTCCGCTACCTTTTCAATGTACTCCGGTTCCAATACCGAGCCACCCGAGGTATTATGAGTATTTTCCAATGAGATCGCCCGTGTTTCCGGTAAATATCGTGATTCCAAAATATCCCGCCCCCAGGTTTTCCGCTTCTTCTCTGTTGAAAAGGATTCGTGTTCTCCATCTATATCTCGCGGATTAATTAATATATTTTCTTCAATTAAATCCAATGGAATCTTCCCATGATCCGAAGGTAGCGGCCTTGCCATACAGAAAGCAATCTTTGAGAGATTACCTCCTTCATAATGCAGGATATGCGAACGGTCATCCATGATTACCACATGCCCCTCGCCTACCGCTAATTTCATCGTAATCGTATTTCCCATCGTTCCCGACGGTACAAATAACGCACTCTCTTTACCCGTGATACTCGCTGCCAGTTCTTCTAAACGGATTACTGTCGGGTCCTCCCCAAGCACTTCATCACCTACTTCCGCATTAAACATCGCGTGGCGCATTTCCATTGTCGGTTGAGTCACAGTATCGCTTCTAAAATCCGAAAATCGTTTATTAAACATTATTACTCCTGGTGAAATCTTTTTTAACACCGGATTTGTTAATCCAATTCATTACTTATTTACTCAGGCAGTAATGAATTGAAATATATCGAAAATCCTCACAATTCTTCCTGAAAAAAATCAGCTATAGTTGAATCCGTTTCTTGCTGTTATTCCAATCTTGACTAAGTTCTACCCAAAATTTTTCCTAAAGTAGAATTTGGCCCGGATTCATATCTCCAAAAATCATTTATAAATTACTTAATTGGGAAAATATGCAAATCCCATTTCTCCGTATTCTCATCTTCGATCACCTGGTAAATATTCCCATTTGCAATATCAAAATCATACGGTTCAAGTGGGTTCATGCGCTTCAAATTTACATAATAAGTATTCAAATACTTCCCATTCAGATCAAATACCACCAGCTCATATTTGTCATCCTTTACATTATAGGTCCGTACATAGAGCTTTTCATCTTTTACGATAATATCTTCAATCGCAGGAAAATAATCCGGGAAGCGCAATATCTGTTTGATTCTCTGATAGTGCTCTTCATTATAACGCGGATCGTGTTTGTACCAATCGAAGACATCATCTTTGTCTTTCTGCGTAATCGGACGTTTCTTATATTCCCGCTCTATCTTGAATATTTCTTTTCCTTTCAGATCGAATATTGAAACAACAAAACCTTCCTGCCCAGTGATAAAAATCCTGTCCTTTGAAGCTTTAAATGCAAGTGCCACATCGAAAAGCATCGCAGTATTTGTGTTTTTCTGGAAAATATCCATTCGTCTGTAAAGTTCTTTCCCCATGTTGAGGTTTTTATCGAAAATATTGATTGTAGTATAGACATTCTTTCCATCTTCAATACTTCCTTCCGCCACGAAAGCGTTATCCCCTACAGGAGTGAAATAGGCTCCTTTTACCGCTCGCATCTCTTTCACATATTCCCCTTTTTTTGTGAAAATCGATACTTTCCCCAGACTATCCACATAAATGTAATTACCGATCGGGTAAACATATACGCGATCCCCAGGTCTAATTTTAAATTCCTTTGGGCCCTCGCCTTGTTCTCCGAATTTTGCTTCCAGTTTATAATTTTTTAGCGAGTACACAAACACCTTCGTATGATCCACGATATACAACCGGTCTTTATCTACTTCTACTTGATCCGTCCGAAAGATTTCATTCAACGTTGTCACTTTCTCCGCTTTCACCCAGACGAATAAAAATAATACCATTAAACAGATGATCCATTTTTTCATGTGTTTTATCTCCTTTTAAATAATTGTGTTTTCATTTATTTGCCAGCTCCCAATATGAATTCTTTTACAAATTCAGGAGCAGTTTGTGCATGATGCAGAAGTGATTTCACCAAATTTTCTCCCGTTACTACCACAACAAGATTTTCCGGTCGAATCACAAAGATATACTGACCTCCCATCCCCCAGGCTACAGGAACAAATTCCCAATCCGTGCCCTGTTTATCATACCCCATCAACCACCACAGGTACCCGTAATCTTTCAATTTATCCGCCGAAACTTTTTTCCCTCCGTGCCATGAACCCAACAGACCAACCCATTCTTCCGGAACAAGCTGTTGCCCCTCCCATTTTCCACCATCCAAAACCAGTTTCCCAATCTTAAGCATATCCATTGGTCGTAAAGCGATACCACCATTCGAATACGGTGTTCCTTCAAAACAGAATCGATGCGATACATCCTTGATTCCCAATGGATCGAACAGGTACTTCCGGGCGAATTCGTCTGCATACATTCCTGTTGCAAGCTGCAAAATTTTTGCCACCAGGATAATCGATTTGCAATTATAATCGAATATCCCTCCAGGCTCCCTCAACATTTTGAAGTCCATTACATATTTTTGCGGGCTCTTGCTCCCCAATACAATCCATCGTCGACCTTCATCATATGCCATACCCGATTGCATCGATACCAGGTTCCGCAATGTGATTTTCTTTTTCCATTTATTCATCCCAGCAAATTTTTCTCCTGGGAAATAATTTATCACCGGTTCATCCACACTCTTGATTTTTCCCTGACCCACTGCTATGCCCACAAGCAGTGCCATTATAGATTTATTAATCGAATACAATGGCCGGATATCATCACCATTGAACCCATTAAAATACCGTTCCATTACCAATTTATCATTTTTCAATACAATCAAACTGTATTGTCTCCCATAATGGAAATTTTCCAGGCGACGCACCAACTCTTCAAGCCGTCTTACATCCATTCCTTCCGATTCAGGAGTTGAAACCGGGAATATATTCTCTTCCCGTCTAATACTCTTTTCCTCATTTGATCTCTGTTTCACCAGGAAAAAATACTTACTTCGGAAAAAATTATGCCTCATTCCTACAAACACCCCATTATCTTTCCTCAACACCACCTCACCCTTATAGAAGTAGTGATCGTCAACCCCTTTAATTCTATAAGATACCCCCTCAATCCCTTCCGGGATTTCTCGGATAAACCGTGAGAAACTGTGTTTTTCTTTTGCGAAAATTTTATTTATCGAAACTCTTTCATTTAATACTACTTCCACTCTGAAAATCCGTTCATCCACCATCAGCAAGCACCAAAACTCTTTTAACCCTTTTTTATATGCCCCTTGTAACACCCATATCAACATTTCATATGAAACGATACCCCCCATAGGTACTTGTTTCTTTATTACCCCACCATCCAGTTTTTTCTTCTCCAATAAATAGGTATTTCCTGAGGAATCCACTCCCAATCTTCCGATAGCACAATTTCCGTAGTACTCCTTTTGCATTCCGATCAATCCCAGGTTTTTATCAAAAGAAGCCCATATTCGCCAGCTTGTCCCTTTCATTTCTGCTTGAACAGTATCTCCCACCCGCTCTATTGTATACTCTGTTTCAAAAAGACCATCTCTTCGACTTCCTTCCAGGACAATGAAAGAATCCCCTGGAAATTCCACCAATGAAAGAAGGTTTTCTTCACCCCCCCAACTCAATACAGGAAGATCAATACTACTAAAAACTCCCTTCATACCCTTGTATAGAGGATAAATCCTTCCATATGTTTTTCCTGCAATATAGGATGGCGCCAGGTGCTCCCCTAACCAGGAATCCATTCGCCAGATTAAACTCCGGTGTTCCGGCGCCAGGTTTAATGCCGGTTTAAATTCTGCACGGCCCCGCTTCTTAGAAATATACCCTCCCTGAGTCTCGATGGTAATATAACTCAAGAAAAATCCATCCGCTAATTGTAAACCCGTTAACCGAGCCAGGTTATTTTGCAATTTCAAACCTGTTAACGAATCCCCTCCCAATTCAAAGAAATTCGCACTCACATGTACTTTTTCAAATCCCAAT
>JAKAGC010000075.1 GCA_021817755.1 Acidobacteriota bacterium
GTGAATGACATGAACGTTCTCAGGGGCAATATTAGGAAAACGTTCTAAAATATCCCGGCGGGTAGATTGGGATACGGTTACAATTTTATGGCTGTATTTCAATGAAAAGGGAATCAGACTTTTGAAATAGATTCGCTTAATCTTTTGGTGGAGTAGGGGAAAGAGGTAGAACGTCATATCTGCAAAGACAACGATTCGTTTTATAGAGGTGAAATAGGGCATGGTATAATGAAACGAAAAGATATAATCGATATTTTCTTTCTTACACCTATGTGGAAGAATCCATTGTTCGAAGAAAAAACGGCATATTAGATTTCGGAAGGTTTTGTGATTAATAGGAATGGATTAACAATAAGGAAAAGATTCGAACATTTTTTTCCATTCGGGATCATCATCCTGGTAAAAAAAAAGAAGATTAAAATGGGGATTATGAGAGGTTTGTTTTAGTAATTCGCGGGTGAGATTAAGGGCGTGAATACCAACGCCGGTTTTAATTACAGGAATTTGCGTCAAGTCGAAAGCGATATTCATCGATACATTCCATCGAATAAAAGACACCGCCGGGGGAGTAGTACAAAAAGACTCGCATCCCCCGGACATTCGCCGGACCTGGTAAATATAATCATTAAAACAATTATCAGGTTATTCGGCAGATGAAGTGGCAGAGGAGAAATATTTCATAAACTGGCTGCGTTCATAAAGAACGGGGTTTTCGATATTTTTCTGGCTGAGTTTCCCGGTAATTTCGCGAATGGTGGCAAAATTGTGTTTTTCCATCCATGAAGTGATCTGTTTCAACATGATTCCGATATGTCCCGGTCCATTTTTATAAATAGCAGAAGCGATTTCTACAGCTTTGGCACCGGCGAGGATATTTTTAATAACGGCATATCCGTCATGGATACCGGTAGAAGCGGCGAGATCGCATTTTGCATGATCGGAAAGAAGCGCGATCCATTGAAGCGGAAGCGTTTCATCACCAGGAGTACTATAAACATCCGAAGGAACTACCATAATACGTTCAAGATCGATATCGGGTTTGTAAAACCGGTTAAATAATACGAGACCGTTAATTTTTCTTACCGATAGATTGTAAATGGTATTGGCAAGCCCGGAAAAGAAATAACTGATTTTTACTGCAATAGGTATAGAAGTATGTTTTCTGACTTCATTAATAATATCGAAATAAATCTGTTCAATATCTTCCCCTCTTTGAGTATGATCTGCTGGGATAATAAACATATTTAATTCGAGGGCATCGGCACCGGCCTGATGGATTTTTTCGGCAAACTCGGTCCATCCGGATGAAGAAATACAATTAATACTGGCAATAACAGGAATAGAGACGGCAGCCTTTGCGTTCTTAATCAGTTTTATGTAATCACCCAGGTCATGTTGACGCGTATAATTATAAATATAATCATATTCTTCCGCATGAGTGGCATGGGAGCTTTGCATTTCTTTGCTTTCCATCAAAATCTGCTCTTCGAAGATCGATTTGAGTACTACTGCAGCCGCACCTTCTTTTTCCAGTAATTTAATATCTTCTACCGAACGGGTCAATCCGCTGCTTCCGACAATAATAGGATTTTTGAGTGTTAAACCCATATACCTGGTTGATAAGTCGTGCATGCTTTCCTCCTTATTTTTTTTATTATATCTGGAAATTCTACCAGATCATGAATTAACTGTCAATTGGATTGACCATCAAACAATTATTCTCACTTTCTATTAGGGGAAATATATATTCCATTCCCTATATTGAAAGAATATCAATATTAAGTCCTGAATCCTAACTGTGAAAATCTTTGTTAATCAAGCTCAAACATTAAAAATGGCAATCATTTTTCACTACCCCGGGAAATGAAGAATCAGATGGTAAAATAAAAAAATGAGGTTCCATATCTGTAGATTTCCTTAGGATAATGTGTTATGATATCCAAAAATAAGAGGACATTATGATGCAAATACGAGGATTATATCTCCATACACTGAAAACGGCAGTAATTTCTGCAATTCTTCTTTCTTTCATTTCGTGCGATCAGGGCGCTTTTTTCACAGGTAATCTTTATATGGAAAAAATCGAAACTCAATTTAAAAATCGATTACAATCATCGGAAATAAGAAAAAAAGAATTAACCGATATATTTGAAAAAGCAACTGCTGATGAACGTGAAGGGTTGATGTTTCTTTATGCATTTATGCCGCTAAACGATCTTGCGGATTACAGTGCGGATTATGTTTTTGAAAATGTCCGTATTGCATTTGAAGCAAGAGATACTTTTTCCTGGGGAAGTAAAATTCCGGATGAAATATTTATGCACTTTGTCCTCCCTTACCGTGTGAATAATGAAAACCCGGATAATTTCCGAAGTTCTTATTATAAAGAATTGAGAGACCGGGTCGTTCATCTATCGATGAGAGAAGCGGTATTGGAATTAAACCATTGGTGTCATGAAAAGGTAACCTACAAATCGACGGATTCGCGGACATCGGCACCGCTTAGCACAATAAAGACGGCGTTTGGAAGGTGCGGAGAGGAATCGACCTTTACAGTGGCTGCACTCCGAACCATCGGGATACCTGCCCGGCAATGTTATACCCCGAGATGGGCACACTGTGACGATAACCATGCATGGGTGGAAGCATGGGTGGATGGAAAATGGTATTACCTGGGAGCTTGTGAACCGGAAGATGAATTAAATAAAGCATGGTTTACGGAACCGGCACGACGTGCCATGCTGGTTCATACTAAAGTGATTGGTTTCTATCCGGGACCGGAAGAAATTGTGCGGCAAACTCCTCTTTTTACTGAAATTAATGTTACACATAATTATGCGAAAACTAAAAAAATAGTAGTCTCAGTTGTGGATTCACACAATGTAAAAATTCAAGGTGCAGAAGTTCAATTCCGCCTCTATAATTATGCAGAGTTTTACCCGATTGCTCAAAAAGTAACGGATGCCAACGGTTCTTGTTTCATTTCCGTTGGATTGGGAGACCTATTAATATGGGCATCGAAAGATGATGCGTTCGGATATAAAAAAATCTCGGTAGCAGATCCGGATCCGATAATCATTACATTGAATGGCAATGCCCCGGCTGATATTACAGAGGATTACGATTTTATACCGCCGATTCAACCGGAACCGCTGCCGGTATCGGAAGAAGGAAAACGAGACAACGAACGCCGTTTAAAGCTGGAAGACCAGATGAGAGGGGATTACGAAGCGACCTTTATTACAAAAAAAGCTGCTTTTAAACTGGCTTCACGATTAAAACTCGATGGACGAAAAACATGGAATATCCTGGAAAAGAGTAGGGGAAATTGGCAGGAGATTTCAAATTTTATGACCCAGGCGGCTTCCGATTCCATAAAAAAGCAGTTCACATTTCCTTTGCTTCATGCTGTATCTGAAAAAGACTTACGCGATACTCCAGCAGATATTTTACTGTCGCACTTGATTAATTCCTTTAAATACAGTGGTAATCTACCGGTTTCACAGAAATTCTTTTTTGTTAAATTTGTTATGAACCCGCGGGTAGGGAATGAAATTATCCGGCCTTATAAAGCCTTTCTACAGGAACAATTCGAAAAAGACTTCATTAAAAAAGCACATAAAGACCCATCTCTTGTCAAACAATGGGTCGCAGAAAATATTAAAATAAATACGACAGACAATTATTATAAAGTTCCGATAACCCCGGTGGGAGTTTTTCAAATGAAAATGGCAGACACAGACTCCCGGGATATATTTTTCGTAGCGTTGTGCCGGAGCCTGGGAATACCGGCTCGTTTGGAACCGGCATACCTGGAACCGCAATATTTTTCTAAGGGTCAATGGATAGATGCTGATTTTGAAAAGAAAATCGCCCCCTCTTCAGCAAAAGGATATATTAAATTAAAACCCTCTGCCAGAGAATATAAAATTATACCCACTTATTATACCCACTTTACTTTGGAGCGGTTTTCCAAAGGAAAATACGTCACCTTGGATTACGAAGAAGGCAAAAAGGTAACAGATTTCACGAACGCGCTGGAAGTGGAACCGGGAAGCTATTTACTGGTAACGGGAAACCGGCAGCCGGACGGTTCAGTGCTTAGCAGATTGAAATTCTTTACGGTCAAAGAAAATGAAACCCGTGAAATCCCCGTAGACTTGAGACAATCGGCAGTCAAACCGCTGGTATATGGAACCATGGAACTGGATACCACAATCGAGACTTACCTGGATGAAAAGGAAATCAAACTTTCGGAATTGGTAGGGGATAAGGGAATGATAATCGGGTGGTTGGACCCCAGAAAAGAACCGACCCGCCATGTATTGGTGGAACTGGCCCAGTGGAAGAAAAAATTCGAAGAATGGAACGGTACATTTATTTTGTTCGTTCCCAAAGATAAATCCAGAACTTCTTTTACAGAAAAGTATTTCCAGGAGTTACCGGTACAGAGAATTTTTGCTGTCGATAAAAACAATGAGTTATTACAAATGGTTGGAGAAAAAACCGGACGGACCGCTTTTCGTGACTTACCCGTATTTATTGTGATTACCAATACAGGACAGATCATTTGTTTTTCGGAAGGATACCGGATCGGTACTGCGGAACTCATTCTGAAAGCAATATTATAATCAAATAAAGATAATGAGTTTTAAACACCATCATTTTATACAACTATACACTACATATTTTCGGAGGATGTTATGTATAAACAGTCGATTTATGGCGTTCTTTTTTTTCTTCTCTTTGCTCTTACAGCCCCTATATTTGCAGAAGAGGGACCAGATATGACATTGGGAAAAGAAAGAGCTTCGAAATTTGCGGCGATGGCATTACGCTGCATTGAAAAAGAATTTCCAAATAAAATGGACCATGTTATCAGCACAGAAAAAGAAGTGCGTAATCCGAGGTTTTTTCATCCGACTTTTTATGGATGTTTCGATTGGCACTCAGCGGTACATGGTCACTGGATGTTAATTCGTCTTTTAAAATCCTACCCGGATTTACCGGAAGCAGGAAAAATCCGCGCTGCGCTGAACCGGAACATTACGGCAGCCAATATCGAAGTGGAAACAAAATACCTGGCGTTACCGGATCAAAAATCCTTTGAACGGACATATGGTTGGGCCTGGTTACTGAAATTGGTAGAAGAATTATATAACTGGGATGACCCGGATGGGAAGACCTGGTTGAAAAATCTGGCTCCGCTGGAAGAAGCACTGGTAAAAAGATACCTGGATTTCTTGCCGAAACAAACATACCCGATTCGTACGGGAGTACACCCGAATACGGCATTTGGTATTGCGTTCGCATTGGACTATGCACGTGCAGCAAAGAATAAACAACTGGAAGACCTGTTAATCGAACGGGCTCGTAATTATTACAGAAATGATTCCAATTGCCCGGCTTCCTGGGAACCGGGTGGAGAGGATTTCTTTTCTCCCTGTTTAATGGAAGCATCGTTAATGCAGCGGATTTTGAAACCGGAAGAGTTTGCATCCTGGTTTCACGCTTTTATCCCTGGAATTACCAAAGATAATCCACGTTCATTGCTTCAACCGGCAATGGTTACCGACCGTTCGGATGGGAAGCTGGTTCACCTTGATGGCTTAAATATTAGCCGTGCATGGTGTATGAAGCAGATAGCACAGGCATTACCAAAAGATGACTGCGCGCGGCAGATTCTCCTCGATGCGGCTTACCGTCACGTTGAAGATGCTATGAAAAACATTCACAGCGGTGATTATGCAGGAGAACACTGGCTGGCTTCATTTGCTATCTACTTTTACGAAAAATAAATATTCCTCATGAATGAATCATTTTATGTACAGTGGCACATCCTGGATCGTTGTAACCTGAGGTGTGCCCACTGTTATCAATATCAATTTTCAAAAGAAAGGGAAATGGATTGGCCGCTCTTACAAAAAGTAGCAGATAATCTTCTGGAAGCAATGGGGACCTGGAATGTAAAGCTCGATGTGGCGTTAACAGGAGGCGAACCATTTCTTAAGCCGGAATTACTTCCTCTTCTTCGTTACCTGGATAAATCTCCCCATATTGGAGACCTTTCTATTATCTCCAACGGCACTATTTTCCCAGAGTATGCACAAGAGTTAACCGGGCTTTTTCATTTTAGGGAAATGAGAATTTCACTCGATGGGATAACCGCGGAAACCAATGATTCAATTCGTGGGAAAGGTGATTTTGAAAAAGTTCTCGGAAATATAAATAAATGGAATGCGCTGCACATTCCGGTAACCATCATGTTTACAGCAATGAAACGGAATAAACATGAAATCCCGGGATTAATCGAATTCGGAAAGAGAAATGGGATCCACCGGGTGGTTGTCGAACGTTTCTTCCCTATCGGACAGGGGGAGACAATTTCTTCTGATGTACTGACCGGCCAGGAATTCCTCGAAACCTGGAATAATGTTTTAGATCAAATAGGGATGGAGGCATCCCCGGAAGAATTGATTCCATACCGTGCATTATGTATCGATTTAAGCGAGGAAGAGATCGATGTTCTCGGTTCAGGTTGTGTCGTTGCTAATGATGGAATGGCGATATTGCCTGCCGGTGACGTACTTCCGTGCAGACGATTTACGCTTCCTATCGGAAACCTGCTGGAAACATCCCTCCCGGATATATGGGAACATTCCCCTGTACTAAACGCACTTAAAGATAAACGTCATCTTAAAGGGAAATGCGGTTCTTGCAATGTAACCGATTGTATGGGGTGTCGCGCGATGTGTCTTTCTTTAAAAGGCGATTACCTGGCAGAAGATCCCCATTGCTGGATTTAAACGGAATAATAAATAATCTGTGTTTATTCCAATTTTAAAATAGACACCCGCTTCTCATCCTTGGGTAATTCGGAAACAAAGGCAATCGCTTCTTTTACTGATCCAACATATTCAATCAATTCATCCTGATCTCTGAAAGATTCAGGTGGACGCATTTTCCCCAAAAGCATGAGATTAATCCAGATTTTCTTAATCTGTTCGGCTTTCTTCCCCAGGCAAACAGAGTAGAATTCTTCTGCTACCTTTTTATTCAGGTTATCCACGATTTTTATTTTAGAACCATCCTTCCAGATCGTTTGCTCACCAAGAAAAATTGCTCTCAACTCGTTTTTACTAATATTTTTCAGAGGGTTCGAAGCATTGGCGATTACATAGACTTCTGCGCTGGCAGCCTGGATATTGATTACCGCAATTGCAAAAAATAAAACAATACGGATTCGATAAAAAATACTATGTCGAATTCTCATATCCATACCTCCTAAAATATCACCGATAAACTGGTCATAAATACAGTAAATGAGGGATTGAACCTTCCCTTAAATGAATAGAATTGAACCTCTCCTTTCAATGCTGTACGCCAGTTTGGTTTAAAATTTAACCCAACAATGTTTTTATATATCCCATTTCCAAGGTATTCCCGAACATCTTCCCTGGCTACCCGGTCTTTATAGTAATCCGTCTCAACGTAACCTCTAAGCTTCTCAATTATCATCATATTGAGGTTTGTATAGAAAAAAATCCGATTAAAATGTGGGAAAATACCCGGGCGGTTGTGATTGAAAAAATACTCACCGTTAATATTAAAACGGGACAATGTATAGTCGAAATCGATGGAAAAAAGAGAACGCTTTTCCGAATAAGAAATGGTTGGTTTATCTTCGGTATTACCGAAAGAATTATCCTTTGGCGTAAAAGAAAACAACGCATTATCGAAATGAGTGGAAAAACCGATTTTAAGGTCTTCGTTGTAGTTAAATGTTATCCGTGTTCCGAAGGCTTTAGACAAATCGGCATCCAAACTTGAATTATCCGTTCCAAGGCCATTACCTGCATAAACATAATATTCCAGTTTTACTTTTTTATTGATTAGTTTACCGGAAACTTCCAGGTTGCACTTTTCAGGGATGATGTGAACGGGGTTCCGGTTTCGGAAATCATCATCATAAATCATTGGAGGCCGCACCGAAATATAAGTGGGAGATTTATCCTGAATCACATTAAAAGAACCGAAAGGAGCCAGGAAAATTCCAGCTTTAACGATAAATGCATCGGAAACAGTATAAGAGGCCCATGCTTCTTCCAATTGAAATTTCCCTTTTGTTTTGGAAGTGGATAAATTTCCTTCATCGGAAGCCTGTATTTCAACAGCGCCATTAAATTCCATATTCATGAAAAAATTCCACCTTTTAAAAAATTCTGATCCCATAATCAGGTTGGTGCGATTTTGCAAAAATGATCCGACTTTCTGTTCTCCTTGTTTTCCATAAAGGAAAATAAAATCCGAATAACCATAAATATCGTACTTTTTCATATCCAGTGAATAACTAAAAGAAACCAGAATCAATAAAATGATGATACTCAATAAAACAAACTTTTTCATTTAATAACCTCCTTAATTTGTACTCTCATTCCCTGTAGAACTTTTTAACGCCGGGATTTTAACCGTAAAGCAGGAACCTTTTCCTATCCGGCTTTCTACTGAAATTAAACCCCCATGTTTGGCTACTAATTTTTGAGTGATGGACAAACCCAGCCCAGTTCCTTTCTCACCCGCAGTTCCTTTTTTGGAAATTGGAGAGTACATGTCGAAAAGGCTGGAGATATGATCATCCGGGATACCCACGCCGGTATCGGTGACTGAAAATAAGACAAAACCATCTCCATTTTCTTCTCCGGGGGGTAAAACATCCAATACAACTGTAATATGTCCATCTCTTGGAGTAAACTTGATGGCATTGGAAATTAAATTATTGGCAACACGTAATAGCGCATCCCAATTACCCATAATTTTAATTTGTCCATTTGAATTATCAATCAGTTGAAGCGTAATATCTTTTGGTAGAGCCATGTATTGAAGTGTTCGGATACTGGATTCCAGTATTCCTTTGAGTGAAACAGGTATTAATTTTATGTCTGCTTTACCTGATTCCAGTTTACTCAATTCCAGAATTTCATTCACCATATTGGTAAGGAAATCCGCTGAACTCCGGATATGACCCACACGTTTTTTATCACTTTCCGAGAGAGTATTGCTTGACAACAATAATTCTGCGAATCCTGTAATAGCAGTTAGAGGAGAACGTAAATCGTGTGTGGTTACAGCCAGGAATTCATCTTTCAATTTTGTTACTTTCTGTAATTCCGTGTACTGGGAATTCAATTCGATGTCACGCTGTTCGATCATACCGATCATTTCATTGAAACGATTAGCAAGGACACCGATTTCATCTTCAGAAACATGATCCACTCTTTCACTGTAATTACCGGATGAGATAATACGATTCACAGAATTCAACAGAAGCTGGATCGGTTTATTGATTAAATCGCTGATAAACATAACGATGAAAAAGACGATAATAAAAATTCCCGATAAAGTCAAAATGCTTACAAGATTGATTTTTTGAATTTCGCGCTTTACAGAAGTAAGACTCATCCCCATGACAATATCGCCTCTGAATTTCTCTTTATATGTAATCGGAACTCTTATTTCAATGAAATTATCGGTTATAACCGGTTTATAGTAATCATGGGGGATACGTGTTTTATGTTGATAGTTTTCAGGCATTGTCGAGATAATTGCCATCTTTTCATCATAAATAAGAATATAAGAGAAATCCGGTTCACTTTTCAAACGTTCGCTGATTTCATACCAGGCGGTATATGTTTGCTCCTGCAAAAAAATACCGATCCCCAGAGCAGCAGTTTCAGCCAGGGTTTGGATACGTTTATTAATTTCTTTATAAACCGATTGCTTCTGCTTATACGGGAAATAAGCGTAGATGAAAATCATCACCAGTAAAAAGATGAATGAAAAGGCCCCGATTAATTTATATTTTATTCGTAAATTCTCAAACCATTTTCTGAGAAACCCGATCATTTTGAATTCCTGAAATTCGATCTATTAAATTTTTACATTTGGAGACTCTCGGCGTTATTAATTTTTGATTCTAACACACCGTATTATTTTAATATATCCGGGAAAGAAATTCAATGGTCAGAGAAAAAAAACAGATATTATATGTTAGGATCACATTTAAGAAAAGTATTGGGTGTGCTTGGTGAAAAAATTTCCCATATTGCAATTTGCTCTGTGCAATTGGTTAAAATTGCATCCATTATTTCTTTGCAATAATCTCCCTTAGATTGCTTGAATGAATAAGGGTTTTTAATTTGAATTTTTTCAATATTACTTCACCGTTTTTATCTTCCGAATTAACATACATTGAACCATATTTAATTGCTTCAGGTTCATAGGGTGATTTAAAAGAATTCAGATAATGCCCATCAGGATTAAAGACATCGATTTCCCATTCCTTTGAAGTATTTAAAATGCTTTTCATTCTGACCAGGTATATCGTGTCGAACTCATCGGAGAGAACCTTTCGGAAATAAGGTAAATAAGGAGTAAGACGCCTTTTTTTAAATCCTCTTCTGTAACCATTTTTTATGTAATCGAACTCCTCATCTGTTAACGAAATCTGTCTAATATCGAGCGGTATAATCGAAATAGTATTTGTAACTGTATTAACAATATACAAATTCGGTTCGGTATTATTTATAAAAACAATCCTGTCATTTTTTAAACCGGTTAGGTAAATAGAAGGGAAATAGGGATCAATA
>JAKAGC010000801.1 GCA_021817755.1 Acidobacteriota bacterium
GCCTCGACAACTGGCTTTGAATCATGGAATACTGCAAACGTGGCGTTTAGTGCCTGAAAAAACCGTACTTTGGCCTCGGCATTTCCACCGGCAGTTAAACCATGACGATTTCCCATGATCTCTTTGAGCACGGCCATTTTTTCCTTCCTGCGCTCGTGTCGAACGTAAAAGTAAGTTGAAATAAAAAAGGTCAACCAGACATGTGTCCCCAAAATAGTACACTCAATGGAATTTAATTTTGGCAAGAAAGATGCTTTTTTGTTTCAGGAGGTCAAAATGAAAAACGCAAAAATGATTATAATGACGGTTTTGGCAGTAATGGGAATGGTAATTAGTCTGAATGCGAACGATAGAAAAGATGAGCAGCATTACAGATATGACCGGAATACCGAGTACGGAAGCTACAGAGATCATTACCGTGACAGAGGATATGGAAACAATTCATACGGAGATCATAATTCTTACAGGAAATATGATAGAAAGCATGACAGGGAAATGTTCCGGAGACAGGCAAAGCTAATGAAAGAAATCCGTAAGAATGAGATAAAAATCGACCGGTTACAGGATAAAATCCGCGAAATGCAATACAGAATGCATAATTGTAGAGCTTCCCGGTATAGATACTACTCATCGAGGATCGATTCGCTGCGCTGGGAAATTTCCCGATTGAGAGAACGCAACCGGCATTTGCGGCATATGTATTGATACCATCTGAGAAGGGAGTTTGATTTAAACCACGCGGTGCGCGAGTTTTTCGAACTTAAAGAAATAACAAATCGATGAGAAAAAAAATGTTTAAAAAACACCGTTCTCAAGTCGATAATTATTTCAAAGGCCTG
The DNA here is from genome assembly GCA_021817755.1 of Acidobacteriota bacterium. Lineage (GTDB taxonomy): Bacteria > Acidobacteriota > Aminicenantia > UBA2199 > UBA2199 > JAKAGC01. The sequence goes on from JAKAGC010000801.1 coordinate 840, forward strand.
GGATATAAGGCTTATTAACAATAACTCGAAATAGATTATAAAAACGGGATTCGAAATTTTTCGAGTCCCGTTTTTATTTTGTAGTGATACCGTATTTTTCCATTTTACGAATAAGGCGTTTATAGTCGATTTTTAAAATTTGAGCAGCTTTCATACGTTTGTTTGATGCCTGTTTAAGGGCTTCAAGAATAGCCCACTTTTCAACGTCTTCAAGAGTGAAAGAAGACAATGACAATAAATTCAATGGAATGTTGTTATTTCGGGGAGTTTCGGATCGGATATCAAGAACATTTAAAATATCGGAAGGGGATATACTTCCGGTATTACACTCTAATACGGCACGGCGTATCACATTTTTAAGCTGGCGCACATTCCCGGGCCATTTTTGTTTGGAGAGAAGAGTAATAGTTTCATCGGGTATAAAAAAACATTTTCTATTTAATTCCCTGGCTGCTTCATGAATAAAACGCCGGGCGAAGAGCTCGATATCTTCTACCCGTTCCCGGAGAGGAAGAATCGTAATATCGAATTCGAAAAACCTATAAAATAAATCCTCCCGGAATTTTTTTTCTTCCATACTTTTTTTTAAATCAATATTGGTGGCACAAATAATACGAATATCAATTTCTACGGATTTGGTAGAACCGACCGGATATATTTTATGCTACTCGACTGCCCTTAAAAGTTTTGATTGAACATGAAAACTCATATCCTGGATTTCATCGAAAAATATGGTGCCTCTGTGTGCGGCTTCGAGAAATCCTTTCTTGTCGCTCACTGCACCTGTATAGGAGCCTTTTTTATGCCCGAATAATTCACTTTCGATTAATGTTTCAGGAATAGAACCTATTTCGACTATTACAAACGGATTACCTGCCCTGGGGCTGAGTTCATGGATAATTTCGGCAACAAGGGATTTCCCTACTCCGGTTTCACCCTGGAGCACAACTGAAAAATTGGTTTCTGCGACTTGACGGATCCGATTGATTAATTTCCTCATATAAGACGTATTCCCGAGACGATTGAGCAATGTATTTTCAAGGGCATGATCTAGCCCCTCTATTTTATTTTCCTGTATAACAGGTACTGCACATGTACTAATGGCATTAAGCAATGAATCCTGCTCGATTGGTTTGGGGACAAAACGATCGACTCCGAGCTCAATGGCTTTTATCATGTAATCGGTATCATTAAAAGCAGAGGTAATAATAATGGGAGTAGATTTTTTTTCCTGTTTGATTATGGCAGACATTTCGAGACCGTCCAGAACAGGCATCTTAATATCTGTAATGACTATATGAGGAGAATGAGCGCGGAAGAGTTCCAGACCTTCCTTTCCATTTTTTGCAGGGCATACATGATCGAAAATCAAACGGAGTAATTCAACCATATGCTCCCTTAAGGCATTGTCATCCTCCACATATAATATATGTAGACTTTTAAGATGTTTAAAATCGGGTTTACCTAATTTATCCAATGTCATTTCCCCTGTTTTTTAATTTTATTAAAAATTCCACACCTTCATTAATATTCTGAGCAAATAACTGGCCTCCCATCTGATCCTGGATGATATTTTTGGACATATAAAGCCCGATACCGGACCCTTTTCCTTCTTCTCGAGTAGAAAAAAAAGGATCGAAGATTCGGGGAAGCACATCATGTGGAATCTGTCCTCCATTATTGGCGATCGAGACGGTTGTAACCGATTTATCACCAGTGATATGAA
>JAKAGC010000802.1 GCA_021817755.1 Acidobacteriota bacterium
GGAGACAGCAAGTCCGAGGCCTGTTCCCTTTTGTTTCAGTTCATTTTCAAGCTGGGCATATTTATCGAAGAGCAAAATTTGTCTATCTTGTGGAACTCCGGGTCCATGATCTGTAACCGAAATTTCCACATATCCATTTTTTAATTTAGTTATTCGTACTGTTATAATATTTTTAGGAGGGGAAAATTTAACAGCGTTGCTTAGAAAATTGTTTACCACCTGGGCGATTTTATCCGGATCTGCGGATAAATTAAGCTGCTTTACTTCGGGTTCAATTTCAAATTGAGGTTGAAGTTCTTTTTGATTGAAAAGTGGCATCATTATTTCAACTGCATCCATCACTACTGTTGAAATGTTTATATTGCGTAATGTCAATGTCATTTTCCCGGCTTCGAATTTAGAGAAATCCAACATATCATTTATCAGATGAAGCATTTTTTCGGAAGACCTTGAAATAATATTGGCGATTTTTAATTTATCTGTTTTAATAGGATTATCTTTCATTAACTCTGCGTAGCCCATAACTGCTGTGAGTGGGCTACGAAGATCATGGACCAACATTGCGGTAAAATCGGCTTTCAAACGGAGTTCTTTTTCCAGACGTTTCTTTTCCATAACCTGGGTTAATCGATTTGTACGAGTACGGTGAAGGTAAAAGAAAAATAGTAGGATAATAGATATGACAGATACTCTAAAACCCCATGTTTTGTACAATGGTGGTTTAATCATAATTTTTATGGATGCCCCTTGATTATTCCAAACACCATCACTATTTGTTCCTCGAACCATAAAGGTATAGGTTCCCGGTTCCAGAGTAGTATAAGAAGCGAAACGCTTTCGAGCATCCGTATGAATCCATTCTTTATCGAGTCCATCCATTTTATACATATACAGGTTTTTTTGTGGAGCTGTATAATCAAGAGATGCAAATTCGAATGAGAAAAAATAATCACCGGGATAGAGTTGAAGCTGTGAAAGTTCATATATGGGGCTATTCAGTTTAACTTCTTTATTCTTTTTTAAAAATGAGGTGATAATAATCGGAGGAATAAACGAACTTTCTTTTATTTGATTCGGATAAAATGCATTAAAACCGTTAATACCTCCGAAAAACATTTCTCCTGTTTTACTTTTAAAATAAGTACCTCCATTAAATTCATTGCTTTGAAGTCCATCTTTTTCAGTATAATTTTTAAACTCCATCTTCCTGGGATTAAAACGGCATAATCCATTATTGGTACTAAGCCATAAATTGCCGTTATTATCTTCCAATATGCCATAAATTGCATTATGAGGAAGTCCATCTGCTGTCCCGAAATGGTAAAATAAATTTTTATTTCGATCGAATCTATTGAGTCCACCACCCCATGTACAAATCCAGAGTTCTCCAAATGAATCTTCATGAATTGCAAAAACGAAATCATTACTTAAACTAAATGGATTTGTGGGTTGATTTCTATAGTGGGTGAAAGTAGATGTAATTTTATCAAACCTATCGAGTCCTCCGCCTTGGGTTCCAATCCAGAAATTTTTCTTTTTATCTTCATATATACAGCGAACGAAATCATTACATAGACTTTTAGGATTGTTGGGATTATTTCGGAAGGTAGTAAAAATTTCGCTTTGTCGATCGAATTTATTGAGACCCCCACCATATGTACCGATCCACATTGTGCCATCATTATCTTCATAAATAGAACGAAGACTATTATGGCTGATACTAGTAGGGTCTCCTGGTTTATTCTGGAAGCGTTTGAATTTTCCTTTCTCTTTATCGAATTTATTCAATCCTCCACTGTCGGTACCGATCCACATTGTACCTGTAGAATCCTCGAAAACCAATCGAACGATATTGTTACTTAAACTGGTTATATCTCCCGGGATATTCTTGTAATGGGTAAAAAGATTTTTTTTACGGTCGAATTTATCGAGTCCGCCTCCATGGGTTCCAATCCAGAGATATCCTGCTTTGTCTTCCCAAATTGACCATACGATATCATTACTTAATGTATTGGGGGCTTCAGCGGGATGACGTTGATAGTGGAGAAATTTTTTCTTTTTCCCATCGAATTTGCTAATACCACCCCCATAGGTACCGATCCATATAACTCCGGAATTGTCTTCGAAAATAGATCGAATATTATTATTACTTAGACTATTGGGATCACTTGTATCATTATAATAAGCATAAAACTTGTTTTCGTTTCGATCAAATTTATTCAAACCATAATTGGTTCCAATCCAGAATTTACCAAAACGAAATTCCTGTTACTTTAATAGAAGATACAGGTACTTATGATCCAAGAGTAGTAAAACTTGTGGAAAAACTCGCTAAAAAATTTACATACCTTTTTCCAGGTAATGACGAATCTGATACGAAACAAGAAATTTTTCTTATCATCGTATCAGTTGCAGCAGAAAGAAATGAAATCAATGTAAGTCATTTAAATAATATCATAATGTATGAATTACTCACTAGAAGATTTACTACAATGCATAATCTAACTCCAAGCGTATCTTCTAGAATATTATCTTCATTTCTTTATCAATGCAAGAGATGGGG
>JAKAGC010000076.1 GCA_021817755.1 Acidobacteriota bacterium
TCACAAATTAATTCCAGCGGGTAACTCTGGTATTCCAGCATTTTTACCGCATCCGCTTTAACACGGTCCAGAAATGCCGCAAAGGTTTCCTCTTTATCCACATGAACTCTTAAAACAAGTGTATTAATAAAAAAGCCGATGATATTTTTTAAGCTTTCATGCTGCCGTGCTGCACCAGGCATGGCGATTACGATATCCTCCTGATCTCGCAAACGGGATAAGACAGCATCGATCCCGGCCAACATTACCATAAAAAGACTGGCATTGTTCTCCTGAGCAAGGATTCGTAATTTTTCCGTAACTTCAGGCCCAATAAAAGTACGATATCCTGAACTATGCCTTGTTCCATCCTCTTGATGAGGAAAATCGTAAGGGAGATTCAATAATGGAACCTGACCTTCCAATTGAGGCCGCCAGAATTCGAGAGGACCTTTCATCCGTTCTTCATCCTCGATCAACCGGTTATGCCATGCTGCATAATCCTTATACCGAACCGGTAGAACCTGAGGTTCAAAACCTGTACTATCTTTAAGAGACCTATAAAATTGGATAAATTCACTCTTCAACACATCCATTGACCACCCGTCGGAAATCAGGTGATGCATGTTGAAAACGATATCATATTCATTTTCATTGCATTTAATCAATTTAACCCGAAGCAGAGGCGGTTTTTCCAGATCAAAACGAATCCTGCTCTCTTCTGTGAATAACTCTATCCGTTTTTTCTCTGCTTCATCCAAAGGAATCGAGGTTAAATCGATGGATAGAAGGGGAATTCGTATTTCAGGTGCAATTACTTGAACCACGCGGCCATCGATCTCCATGAAGGAGGTACGCAATGCTTCATGACGGGATGCCAGTTTTTCTAAAACCGATACCACTAATGACTCTTCCACTGCTTCAAAAAGTGTTTCTCTTTCCGGCATATTGAAGGCCTGCGTATCTTTATTCAATTTTTGCAAGACCCATAGCCGTTTCTGTGAATAAGACAACTCATAATAAGGTTGCTCGGAAACCGGCGTTATTTCTATAAAGGGGGTGATCTCATTGGTTCGGATAATATCTGCCAATTCACTCACTGTGGGAAATTGGAAAATAATCTGAAGTGAAATTTTAACTTGAAATTCTTTATGTAAAGCATTGGATAACCGGATTGCATTCAATGAGTGGCCACCCAATTCAAAGAAATTGGAGTGAATACCGATTGGAACATCAGGAATACCCAATATATCTTTCCAGGTTTGAACCATTCTCTCTTCAATCCGGTCTCGCGGCGCAATGTATTCAGAATCCATCCCGATATCCGGTGCCGGTAATGCTTTCTTATCTACTTTCCCACTGGGAGTAAGAGGCAATGTTTCGATTAATACAAAATAGGCAGGAATCATATAGGCAGGTAAATTCTTTCCCAGGTGCTCCCGTAATGATTGAGCAACCGGTGTTTGACCCGGATTAGGAATTATATAGGCACAAATGTATTTTTCAGAGCGATTTTTCTCATCATCCCTGAAAATCACGACGGCTTCCTTTACTTGTTCATGCTTCGATAATTGACTTTCTATTTCACCCAATTCGATGCGAAGCCCTCTGACTTTAACCTGGTGATCGATTCTTCCCAGGAACTCGATATTGTATATTTCCGGTTTTTCAGCGTCCGGTATCCAACGGGTGAGATCACCTGTTTTGTAAATCATGGACGCATTTAAAAACAAATTACTATCAAAAGAGTTGGAAACTTTAGATGAACCATGCCATTCGTTGGCTATAAAATAATCCTGGTAAGTACTGGCTACAAACCGTTCTTTTGTTAAATCAGGGTTCTTATGATAACCATAAGAAACACCCGTACCGCCGATGCATAATTCCCCCATTATTCCAACAGGCAATAATTGCAGGTATTTATCCAGGATATACAATTGGACATTGTAAACCGGTCTTCCGATGGGAATCGTTCGCTTTTCAAGCAAATCCTTCATCGTAACTCGATATGATGACGCGATATCCGTGCATTCCGTTGGGCCATAAGTATTGACTACTTCGCATTTACAACCCTCTGAAAGTTGCCATGGGAGTAATTTATCCCCCAGGATCGGTTCTCCACCCAGGAACACATGACGTAATGATTTCAGGTTTTTAAACCCGGTTTCCACATCTTGTTCCAATAAAGGATAAAACACCGATGGTGCACAATTAATAACCGTTACCCGCTCTTTGGCGATTTGATGACTCAATTCATTGTATTCGGGAAGTCCCGGAGCAGCCAGACACATCACGCCTCCCACAAATAAAGAGGCATACAAATTCTTCTGGGATAAATCGAAACTTACCGGAGCAATTAATAACACACAATCATTGGAATCGAATTGAAACTCCTTTATATACCAGTGCATCAAATTGACAAAACCCCTGATATTAACCATTACTCCTTTCGGTTTTCCCGTTGAGCCCGAAGTATAGATGACATAAAAAAGATTGTGGGGTTTTGCAGCGGATTTTATCGAGACCGGCAAAGGAGAATATGATTCAGGAGTTACATAAATCACTTTTGCAGAAGTTTCTTTTGCCAGTGAACCGGAAACCCCTGTTCCAGGAGTAGTAACAAGCAACGTGGAATCACTGTCGGTTAACATATACCGGACACGGTCTTCCGGGTATTGCGGATCAATTGGAATATATGCCGCCCCTGCTTTCAATATCCCATAAATTCCGATAATCAACTCAATGGAACGGTCAATCATTAACCCCACCATCATATCCGGTCCTGCCCCGTTTTCCTTCAGTATATTTGCCAGATGCGCCGCCCGGTTATCCAGTTCCCGGAATGTAATTTGACCACCGGGTGATGTTAATGCGATACGATCCGGGGTTCGTTGAACCTGCTCCTCGAAAAAATCGGTAATAATTTTCTCTTCCTGGTATTCCTCATACGATTGATTGAATCCCAGGATAATCGTTTTCCTCTCTTCTTCCGTCAGTACTCCCAATTCATACAAATTCCCTGTGGGTTTATCTATAATAGACGATAATGTCTGCTTAAAATAACTAATAAAACGGTCTATGGTTTGAGATTTAAATAAACGGGACCTGTATTCAAAACTCATCAAATACTCATTATCTATTTCACTGACCGTTAACATCAAATCAAACTTGGCATTACATGAATGATGGATATACAATTCTTTATAAAAATCATCTCCCCGCTGATGTCCGGAGGTTGGGTTCGATTCTGCCATATTTTGAAAACTGAACATCACATCAAATACCGGATTCCGGCTGCTGTCCCGTTTCACATCGATCAAATCAACCAGATCTTCAAATGGGTATTCCTGGTTTTCAAAGGCCTTAACCGTTGTCTCGTTTATCTCTTTCATAAATTCCGGGAAGGTTTTTTTCCCTTCGGGGAAGGTCCGAATGGCAATTGTGTTTACAAACATTCCGACGATTCCTTCCAGATGGGAATGACGTCTCGATGCGATCGGTGTGCCTGTTACCATATCCTCTTGACCTGTTAATTTAAAAAGAAAAATATTAAATAATGCCAGGAATACCATAAAAGGTGTAGAATCATACTGTCGTGCAAGATGTTTTATAAAACCTGCTTGCTGTTCATCGAAATGGAACATCACATTTTTCCCTTCAAAACTTTGAACCGGAGGCCTGGGAAAATCGACAGGTAAATCCAGAGTCGTCAGTTCCTTTTCGTACATCTCCATCCAGTATTTTTCTTGCTTTTTAATACGTTCATCCTGCTTTTCACGGTATAACCATTCGCAATAGTCTTTGTATTGAAGTTTAACAGGAGCAAGCTCTTCCCCTTTCAACAGCATCTGAAATTCCTTTTTCAATATTTCCTGGGAAGTTCCATCTGTAATAATATGATGCACATCCAGTAATAGATCAAAAGAACCATCTCCCCTTTCGATTAATCGAGCCCTTAGCAATGGAGCTTTTGACAAATCAAAAGGACGTACGAAGCCTTCCGTAAAATCCTCTTCCTGGCTCCCTTTTAATTTTAGAATTTCCGGATTGAATTCGATTTCCTCCGAAATAAACTGGACCGAAGTTTCTGCTACCATTCCGAAAGAAGTCCTGAAGCTCTCATGCCGTTCAATCAATCGCATTAATACCCATTGCAAACGCTCAAGATTTACCTTATTATCAAAATGAAAAACAAGGGGAATATTGTAGGCCGATATTCCCGGTGCCATTTGCTGGATAAAATACAATCTTTTTTGAGCAGAGGAAAGCATATAGTATTCTTTTTCTTCTGCCGGATATATGGAAATAAAATCTGTGGTTTCATTTAGCTGTGATAATAATGCAATAATTTCAGCTTTGTGATTTCGTAAAATTTCCAGATACTCTGAAGTTAATGCCCCTTTCGGTGCATTTATTTTTAACTGTCCATCAACCAGACGAATATCGATATTCATATCGTTTAAACGGTTTAAAAAATCGATGATATTCATTCTTCACCACCCAAATTTAAAAGTGTATAGTGTTATTGCGAAGAATAAGAGTTGAATTTTGGAAAGTTGAAAAAACGGATAGGCTACCGCCGAAACGTTTATTCTATGATTATAGAATGTAAGCGATAGAGTACTAACACATAGACTATCAGGTTACCAAATAATCGAGCAGTTGTAAAGACTTAAATTAGTGCCGTAATTACAGGATGTCGCTAAGCAATATCGGCGTTATAAGCCAGTATATGTAAAAATGTTACCCACATTTCGATTATTTTGGTAAAAAATTATATCTTAAATCGGAAGAGAACCACTATACACTTCCTTTTAGACTATTTCCAGGGTTGAAAAGCCGAATACAAATACAAGGCTTAGTTCCGGCTTATTTCAACCCCGAAACAATTTTTCTATCCGTTTAATCAAAAATCCGGTGCCGATTAGCACCCTATATTATATCAATTAGGCATTCCTTCGACTTCAGAAAGGATATTCTCAAGGTCGGAGGATTCTTTATTTTCCTTTTTCTTCGCTTCAAGGATTTGTGCAATAACGGCAACCGTAGGCGTTTCAAAAATCACGCGCAATTCCAATCTAACCTGGAATCTTTCCTGGAGCCTGGATAAGAACAACGTAGCCAATAATGAATGTCCACCCAAATCGAAGAAATTATCTTCAACTCCAATAGGTTGAATACCCAGGATATCTTCCCAGATTTCCACCACGCCTTTCTCATAATCCGTAACCGGCGCTTTGTATTCCACTGGTAATTGCGGTCTCGGTTGGAAATTACGAGCTGCTTTTTCTTCCGTATTTGCAGCCGCTTTCTCTTCTGCTTCTAATTTTTCAAGTTTAGCAGAATCGACAGTCGGAAGTTCTTTTTCGGTTCCCGAATCTTTCGCACCTTCCAGCCAATACCGTTTTCGCTCGAACGGATAAGTTGGTAAAGGCATACGGAAGCGTCTTTCATCGGCATAAAATCCCTTCCAATCTATGGCAGTTCCTCTTAACCACAATTGCCCCAGGGTACGAAGCATGAAAACCATATCCGATTCCGTTTGTTTAATGTGACGTACTGAAGCGAAAATCGTTTCATTACCAACAGTTTCCTGTCCTTTATTCTGGCCTGCAAGCACACACAATCCATTACCCGGCCCTACTTCAAGGAAAATTCGTGCTGGGTCTTTCAGTAACTCGCTCATACCATCGGCAAAACGAACCGCTTGTCGAAGCTGATTTGACCAGTAAGCAGGGGATTTTAATTCCTCTTCCTTAATCCATTTTCCTGTTACGCCTGAAATAAACGGAATCGTAGGAGTGGAAAAAGTAACTCCATGCATTACTTCTGAAAATTTAGAGAGGATACGGTCCATCATCGCAGAATGGAAAGCATGGGATGTTTTTAACTTCCGGCAGAAAATATTCTTTTCAGTCAATTCCTTTTCTACCCTATCGATTGCTTCTTTTGTTCCGGAGATCACGCAACTTTTTGGACTGTTGACAGCAGCAAGAGAGATTTCGTCTCCAAGATAGGATTGAAGTTCATCTTCTGTTGCACCCACTGAAAGCATGGAGCCCTCTTCAACGGATTGCATAAACTTACCCCGGTAAGATACGATACGCAGCGAATCTTCCAGGCTTACTGCACCAGATAAGCAAAGAGCGGCAAATTCACCGATACTATGCCCGATCATTCCTACAGGTTTTACCCCCCATTCCATCCACATACGGCCTAAGGAGTATTCGATCATGAACAAAACAGGCTGAGTAAATTGAGTTTGCATCAATATTTCGCTGTTTTTTTCTATATCTTCTTCTTTCTTTGGATAAATCAATTCGATAACATCCAGGTCAAGCAATGGTTTTAAATGTCCCGCACATAAATCCATATTCTCGCGGAAAATGCGTTCATTTTCATAGAGTTCACGTGCCATATTAACATACTGAGCACCTTGCCCGCTAAACATAAAAACTACCGGTCGTTCAGCCGAAGCCTGGGTATCATAAAATCCGTCGAAAACACGCCCGGGAGACAATTGCTCCAGGGATTCAACCGCTTCTTCCATATTCCGGCACATAACAAAACGTCTGTGATCGAAATCGCGGCGTCCCACCTGAAGAGTATGCGCCATATCCGCCAGGTTTAAATCCTGGTCTTTTTTACGGCGAATAAATTCTGCCAGTTCTTTCGTACGGGTTTTTAACGCAGTAGAAGTCTTACCGGAAAGCATCAGTAATTGCCATTCCCGTGAAGTACTTGCTTCTTCCATCTGAGGCGGTTCTTCCAGAATCACGTGGGCATTTGTTCCTCCCATACCCAGAGAGGTTACACCGGCACGTCGAGGTCCTGCTAATGTCCAATCCCGAAGTTTGGTGTTAACAAAAAACGGGCTATTTTCAAAATCAATTTTAGGATTAGGAGTTTCAAAGTGTAGAGATTCAGGTATTTTCCCATATTTAACAGCCATGGTTGCTTTAATTAGACCTGCAACGCCGGCAGCATTGTCCAGGTGACCGATATTCGATTTTGCAGAACCGATGGCGCAGTATTGTTTTTTATCCGTATGAGCGCGAAATGCCTGCGTAAGAGCCGTCACTTCGATGGGGTCGCCCATATTGGTACCTGTACCATGAGTTTCGATATAACCGATCGTTTCCGGGTGAAAACCTGAAACAGCAAGAGCCTGGGATACTACTTCCGATTGAGCATCGACGCTAGGTGCACTATAACTCACCTTTTTCGATCCGTCGTTATTAACAGCAAAACCTTTAATAACTGCCCAGATTTTATCTCCATCATTTACTGCATCTTCAAGCCGTTTTAATACCACAATGCCCATACCGCTTCCCGGTACAAAGCCCTTTGATTTGGCATCAAATGCACGGCAATGTCCGTCATCCGACCATATGCCCCCTTCCTGGTAAAGGTAGCCTGATTTGATCGGAGGGCCTGCCGTAATACCACCTGCCAAAGCGATATCGCATTGGTAAGTTAAAACGCTCTGGCATGCGATGCAAACGGCGACCAATGAGGTCGATGAGGAAGTTTGAACCGTAATACCGGGGCCCGTCAGGTTTAACCGGTAAGAAATCGTTGTGGTCAGGCTGTCTTTATCGTTACCGATAGCAGCTTGTAACGAACCTGCCGAAATTTCTTTTTTAATATAAGGATAAACATTTAAAAGCAGGTAATAATCCATACTTTTTCCGCCAAATATGCCTATTGTCCCATCATATTTGAAAGAATCGTATCCTGCATGTTCCATTGCTTCCCATGCGCATTCCAAAAGCATACGGTGCTGGGGATCCGTTACTTCTGCTTCGCGTGGGTTGATGCCGAAAAATGCGGCATCAAACATATCCACATTATCGACTTCTCCTTTGGCTTTGATATAATACGGATTCTTGACAGTTTCCGGTTTAATTCCCATATCGATAAGTTCCTGGTCATTATAAAATGAAATACAATCACGTCCATTTACGAGATTATCCCAGAATTCATCGACATCTTTTGCTTTGGGGAACCGGCCTGCCATACCGATTATAGCAATTCCTTCCAGTGAATCAGTAGTTGGTTGAGTTTCATTCATTGATATGCCCTCCATGTTGGGTTAGGGCTCTAATTATATCATACTATTTAAATCCTGTTTATTCATAAATATGTTACTTCGTTATTTTCTCAAAACTATTTATTTAAAAGCATATTGAGGCTTTTTCTTTGTTAAACTGTGTTTCTTTTTCTCCCTAAAATATTTAACATGTTGCCTGCTTTTTTTTTCGTAAATTGTGAAAGTGGTTACTACAACTTAATTTTTCAATATTATTTTTATTTCCACTTCTCGCAATTGTCACATTTTTATATATTTTATTTTAAAGAAATAATACAAAAACCATCCATAGAATTAATAATTAAATCGATAGATTTTTTGAATACTTAATTAAATATAAACACATTTATAGTTGGTTTCCGAATATCGAGTGTATTCTCCTAAGCATAATGAATTCATAAATGAACTCTGATTTGGAGTTAAAAATATACTGATTTTACAAAATAACTTCGAGCTCGGTGTTAATTTGTAGAAATTCGGAGCTTTTAACTCCGACATCAGAGTTAATTTATAGAAATTCGAAGCTTTTAACACCGATCTCTGAGTTAATTTGAGAAAAATCTAAGCTTTTAGCATCGACATCGGAGTTCATTTATAAAATCATTATATTATTAACTCCGATCACTGAATTTATATATAGAAATTCAAAGCGTTTAGCATCGATCTCGGAATTCATTTATAAGATCATTGTATTATTAACTCCGAGCTCAGAATTTATATATAGAAATTCAAAGCGTTTAGCATCGACATCGATGCTCATTTATAAAATCACAGTATCTTTAACTCCGAATTAGAGCTTTTAACTCTGAATTGACGTTTTTTTATTACATAAGGTTGTAAAATCTATTTCAATCAATTCTTCACAAATTGTGAGCGCAGAAAATTAAAAGCACGATCCATATCTCGATGACTGGCTACTAAAACCAATATATCCCCCGGATTTAAAATAAAATCAGGCCCGGGACTCACTACAGCCTTTCCCGACCTCACAACCGAAATTACAGTTGCTCCTGTTAATTTTCTCAAATTAATTTCCCATAGACTTTTATTAATAACAGTAGAACCATCTTCAAGTAAGAAAGCCTGAACCGTCCCGGCAGCCAATATATTCATTACTTTATCCGACCATGTAGCATCTTGCGGTTTTCCTCTTAAAATACTGTATCCTTCACTTCGTATTAATTCCTGTTGAACCTGAATCACATTTGCAGGAATATGATATTCTTCCAATGTTTTTGTAAAGAGTTCGATTGCCGTTTCAAACTCTTCCGGGATAACATGATTGGCTCCTAATTTATATAATTCATCGATCTCAGAAACAAACCGGGTTCTTACAATAATATAAATATTGGGATTCATCTGGCGAGCCAGTCGAATGCCACGTCTGGCTGCACTTGAATCGGATATGGTAAATACGATGATTTTTGCATTCGGAACACCTGCTGTAATCAATACCGAGAAATTGGAAACATCGCCGAAAATCACATGTTTATTTTCCTTTTCCGCCCTATCCATATTATCCGGGTTCAATTCCAAGATAACATAGGGAATAGATGCTCCCCGTAAAACTCTTGCAAGATTACTTCCGTTTAATCCGTAACCTGCGATAACCACATGATTTTTAACTTTATGTACATCTCCATCACTGCTTTCACCTGTTCCTTCCACCTTACTATTCTCTTCAATTAATTTTTTTTCAACCCGGTTGTCTTTCCAATCTGTTCGAGTCAATTTAAATAGAAAAGGGGTTATGAATATGGTAATTATCGAGGCACCGATAAACATCTGAAATCTGTCATTTGTCAATAATCCAAAACTACTTCCCAGATTAGCCAGGACAAAAGAGAATTCTCCAACCTGAGCCAAACCGAATGCAACTTTTACTGCTGTATTTTTGGTATATCGAATTAATCTTAATATTAAAAATAGTATTATAACCTTAATCATTATAATACCGGAACTTAATAATATTATTTTTGATTTCATGCCCCAGACCAGGGGAATATTCAATGACATCCCTATTGAAATAAAGAAGATACTATTGAATAGATCCCTGAATGGGAGAATATCTGCCACCACCTGGTGATTATACCTGGATTCGGAGATGATAATTCCGGCGATAAATGCACCCAATGCAGGAGATAATCCAAGCAACGAAGTTAAAAACGCCATTCCCAAACAAATCATTAAAGTGGTTAATACGAATATTTCCCGGCTTCGTGTTTGTGCCACACTTTTAAAAACTAAAGGAAAGAGTTTTCGTGCTAGAATTAAACCAACGGGTACTGCCAGGATAAGAATAGAGACTCGTATCCCAAGTTGAGTCCATGATGTTTTTACAGTGCCTGCCAAGAATGGAATAATAGCTGCCATTGGAACAATTGCAAAATCCTGGAATAGTAAAATTCCTATTGAAGTTCTACCGGTTAATGTTTCGAATTCTCTTCGGTCATTTAGTTCTCTAATGACTACAGCAGTGCTACTTAAAGCGATAATAAATCCGGATAAAATCCCCATTGTTAATGGGAAATTCAGAATGTAGAATATTCCGGATACT
>JAKAGC010000803.1 GCA_021817755.1 Acidobacteriota bacterium
TAATAACGCATTCATACCTTTATCTTTGACTCCTGAATCGGTAACAGTGACATCCTGGGCGAGGTGAATATTTCCGAAATCACCTGCGGGGGCTTTATAATCATTGGCTTTTCTAAAATTACCATTTAACATGATTCCGAGTTTACCGAGGTTCCCGGATAATCCGACAATGGCTTTGTTCTGGTTATCAGAGGAGCTGTAACGGTAACCGAGGGATCCGTGGATTTGGGATGATGCGGAATCATACTGGGGGGACCGTGTAATGATATTAATGACCCCACCGATGGCATCAGAGCCATATAAAACGGAAGCAGGGCCGCGGACGACTTCGACACGTTCGATACCGGATATATCGATCAAAGCGGGAATTTCTCCGAAGTTCTGCTGCCTTCTGGAATTATTCATACGAATTCCGTCTTCCATCAAAAGAATTCTCTGCCCTCTCAATCCACGAATAACGGGTCGTGTTTGATTGGCACCGACTCCATTTACATCGATACCGGGTAAATCCAGCAAGGCATCGGAAATGTTATTGGGTGCTTTTTCCATAAGTTTTTGCTTGCTAATAACACTAACGGGCTGGGGAGTTTCAAAGGTATCTTTGGGAGTTCCTGTAGCAGTAACAACGACTTCGTAATGAAGCATATTCTCCTTTTGATTAGCATTCTCCTTATCGGAATTACTGTCTTTTGCTTTTTCACTGCCTGTTACTTCCTTGGAAGTTTGAGTATTGGTTTGAGCAGATAGTACGAAACCGAATACAAAAAATAAAATCAATATTAAAGGCAGTAAAAATTGGGTATGTTTCCCTTCTTTCTCATTCCTTAAAAATGTTTTCATTTAAGCCTCTCTATTTAATATTTAGTTTTAAAACAAATATGCGGATTCCTTTAATACATCTGCATTTAAAAGTTATTAATAAACGATTTAATGGATGAATTCAATGTGTAATGACATAATGATGACAAGTAGCGTTATTTTCGAGGCAAAAGAATGGAGGGAAATAAAAATTTTAACGATAATCAGAGGGTTGGGTTTTTCCTTATTTTATCAATATTAAAACCTTCGAACATAATGGCAACGGCAACTTTGGTGAGAATGGTAAATGCGAGAAATCCGATTGAAAAAATAGCGACAGAAGTACGTATTTCGGTTAAGGAAGGACGGTAAACATAAATTTGACCGAGTACATCGGGGGTAAACCCTGGGATAATGAGTGCAATACCTTTCTCGATATAAACACCGAAATAAATGAGTATGGCACCTATATTTAAGGTAATGACGTTTTTTCTTGTTTTTGGAATTAAAAAGAGGAAGAAAGCGATAACACTGAAAATAATGGAGGTCCACCCATATATAACTATATCGCGATTGGAACCGATCCCCTGAAATAAGTATTTGAAATGAACGATATGTTGTGTATCTGAATAGACTTCTTTAAATACTTCACTGAAGAAAAAGAAAAGATTGATAAACATGGCATAAGCCATTAATTCAGCGATTTTCCAAATGGCTTCATCTTTAATTTTAAAGCTGGTTGTTTTCTTCAATACCTGGAATAAGATGATAAGAACGGCAGGTCCTGAGCAGAAAGCAGAAGCAAGAAATTTGGGGGCAAGTAAGGCGGTATTCCAATATGGACGCGCAGCAAGGCCGTTGTAAAGGAAAGCTGTGACAGAATGAATACTAACGGCCATGGGTATGGAAAAAAGAATTAACGGATATAAGAGCTTTCGGTTGTAGCTCTTAAGATTGAAGAGTTTGTAGAGTAGGTAAGAAACGATAAAGATATTAAGTATAAAATAGAGATTGAGAACGACAAAATCCCATCCGAGAAGTGAAGAGGGAATGTTGAGTTTTCCGAGAAATGGGAATATATGCCATAAGCGGGTGGGGCTTCCAACATCGACTATGACAAATAAGATACACATAATAACAGCACTTACGGCGAGGAGTTCTCCGAAAATAACAACCTCTTTTATGGGTTTCCAATTGTAAACATAGGCAGGAATAACGAGCATTACGGCGGCAGCGGCGACACCGACAAGAAATGTAAAATTGCCGATATAAAACGCCCATGAAACAGAATCTCTCATATTGGTAACTATCAATCCGTTTTTCAATTGATTAAAATAACCGGAACCACCCCATATAATAAGAATAAACAGGAATACGAGCCATGAGTAATAGTATTTATTGCCTTTGATGATTATTTTAAAACACTCTTTCACAAACCGTAAAAAATTCATTATAGGGTTTCGTATCATGCTAATAATCCTTAAGTTGCAAAGAAATAATAGAATTTGGGTTGAGTATTGAGTTCTTCTTTAAGGATAAAAACTCGTTTATTTTCGAGGATATAGCGGATTTCGCTTTTGGGATCGAGGAGGTTACCGAATTTTCGCGCACCGACGGGGCAAATTTCGACGCAAGCTGGGTATAGCCCTTCACGCACACGCTGAACGCAGAAGGTGCATTTCTCAACCATGCCTTTATAACGTGGTCTATTTCCAAGATAATGGGTCTGGGTTTTTATTTCATCGGCGGGAATGTG
>JAKAGC010000804.1 GCA_021817755.1 Acidobacteriota bacterium
GCTCAAAAAAATGGTTATTGGGTTATTACCAATGATCTTGATTTTGGTGCTATTCTGGCTGCAACGAATGCTCAGGGGCCAAGTGTAATCCAATTTAGAATTCAGAATGTTTCTCCTTCATACCTTAAGCCAATTCTACTTTCCACGTTAGAGAAGTATAAAAATTATTTAGAATCAGGTGCATTGATCTCGGTTGATGAAAGACGATCCCGAGTAAGAATTCTTCCTCTGAAGTAGAATTTATTTCTTCCTCATTGTTCTATGTGCCTTAATTGGTTCGCCTCGACGTTGAAAAAATCCGTGACCTCATAATAATCAGTGGATAAAAAAGACATAATGCCGTACCGCGAAGTGTCCTGCTTACGAATGAATTAACACAATCATTTGCACCTGCATTGTTTTTTTCTTGACAAGGTCCCTTTTTATGCTAAAATGAATAAGTGGACAGAATAAAGAGAAACAAAAGCAGAGAGACAAAAAATGGCACAGAGAATTCAACCCTTATCTGAAGTATTTGGATATTTAGTTGATGACCAATCGCCTCAAGCAAGTCGATACCGTTCTCACAGGCTATGTCCCTTCAATAATAAAATTCCCAATTGCACTAAAGATAAAGCAAAAAATCCTCTTGGTGTATGCAGTATATTCCATAATGATATCCCAACGATAACATGCCCTATCCGGTTTCGTGAGGATTGGCTTATTACAGATGATGCAGCATCTTTTTTCTTTGGCGATGGTATTGCATGGAGTTCATTAACAGAAGTTCGTCTGAATGATGCAAACGGAAAATCAGCCGGAAATATCGATATTGTTCTTGTCGCATATGATAAGAATGGTAAAATATTTGATTTCGGAGCTCTCGAAATTCAAGCAGTCTATATCTCCGGCAATGTTCGCGATCCCTTCGAGTATTATATGGAAAACCCCAAAAACCACGGGAATATTGATTGGTCTACTCAACCCAACTACCCACGCCCTGATTATCTCTCCTCTTCCAGAAAACGACTTGCACCTCAATTACTATTCAAAGGTGGAATACTCCACACCTGGAGAAAAAAAATTGCTGTAGCTCTTAATAGAGGTTTCTTTGAGACACTTCCTACTTTAAAGTCGGTCGATAAATCCGAAGCCGAAATAGCCTGGTTAATTTACGACCTTCAATTGGTTAAAGAAGGAAATCACGAACGATATAAACTTACCAAAATCGATGAAATTTTTACAGCATTCGAGCCAGCTCTCTTATCCATAACTACTCCTAAACCAGGAAACATAAATAACTTCTTTAAAATACTTCAAGAAAAACTGGACGATCAGCTTGAAACTCCCCCTGTAAACAAAACAATAGAAAAACCATTCTATTAATAAAATGAACGAATCCAGACAACAATTACTATTCCCGGAATTGCATAATATAGTAGACACACATAGACCGGTTAATGTGGCTTCTATTCCACAGAGAAGTCCTTTCCGTTATCCAGGGGGAAAAACATGGTTTGTTCCTACTTTTCGTGAGTGGATTGGTTCACTCCACTCCAATCCTGAAATATTGATAGAACCTTTTGCAGGTGGGGGAATTATCAGTCTTACAGCTTTGTTTGAAAATCTTGTTTCATATGTGATTATGGTTGAAATAGATGAGGATATCGCAGCAGTTTGGCAATCTGTTGTCAATGGAGATTCGGAATGGCTTGCAGAACGAATTCTATCTTTTGATTTGACAAGAGAAACTCTTATAAAAGAAATATCCAGGAAGGAATGCGATATAAAAGAAAAAGCATTTCAAACCATATTAAAAAACCGTACGTTTCATGGGGGTATATTAGCAGATGGGGCTGGGATGTTGAAATATGGAGAGAATGGTAAAGGTATCAGTTCAAGGTGGTATCCGAGAACATTAGCCAAAAGATTTGTCGATATACGTAGTATTGCCGAAAAGTTAACATACCGCCGGGATGATGGTTTAGATGTTATCCGGGAGTATTCTGATAGAGAGGATGTTGTTTTCTTTATCGATCCACCGTACACAGCAGGGGGAAAAAAAGCGGGTAGGCGACTTTATCGTCATTGTACACTCGATCACAATCGTTTATTTACTCTATGCGAATCAATAAAAGGTAATTTTCTGATGACTTATGATAATGCGGAAGAAGTAAAAGCAATGGCTAAAAAACATGGATTTCAATATCGATTAGTTCCAATGAAGAACACTCACCATGCAAAAATGGAGGAGCTTGTTATCGGAAAAGACCTAATCTGGATGGACAATTAAAAAGCAAAGACGACTAAAACTTTTATTAGCTTATAATAGAGTTGTTATCTCTTTATTTTTTATTAATAAAATTATCACACCTGTCCAAAATAACTTTTTAAAAAGAATTAGTCAGTTTTTCTAATTTATTTTGTATCCACAAGAATCAAATGCCCACCCTTAAAAAAAAGATTGACCTCCGATTGGATTTATGCTAAAAATTAAATTTATTGCGAGTAAATTTAACCCAAAAGGAGGTCACATATATGATAACCCATGCATCCATATTTAGTCAACTGTT
>JAKAGC010000805.1 GCA_021817755.1 Acidobacteriota bacterium
GCGGCGATAAATTGGAATGGGATATCGGAACACCTTTCGGATTGCCTGTGGAACCGGAGGTATATATGATATATGCAATATCGGAAGCCCGGTGAGACTCGGGATCGGCAGTGTAAAGAGAAAAATCCGGTGATATTCGAGCCGTCTCGTCGAAAAAAGAGGCATCCATGAGGAACTGGGCACCGCTGTCCCCCAACATGAATTGTGTACGGTCTTCGGGATTCTTTGTATTGATAGGTAAATAACCTGCGCCGGTTTTTAATATACCCAGTATACCTGAAATCATCTCGATGGAACGTTCTATTTTAATGGCCACGATATCGCCGCAAGTAATTCCTTTCTCCTTTAGAATAACTGCAATGCGGTTGGATTCCTCATCCAATTGCTCATAGGTTAATTGAATGACATGGTCGTATTCTTCATGAGAGAAACGCTGTGCAATTCTCTCCCCTGCCAATGCAATCGCACCGGGAGTTTTTTGCACCTGTTGACCGAATAACCCCTGAATGGTTTTATTATTGGGATATTGGGTTTCAATGCTGTTAAATTCAAATAATATCTGTTCTTTTTCCGATGGAGTAATAATCGCGAGTTCGGATAGTAACGGATTTGAATTAACGGCTAATATATTCAAAATCTGTTTAAAATAGCTAATGAATCGCTCTATGGTTTGCGGCTTGAACAGCCGGGAGCAATACTCGATCGAGAAGAGGGTTTGAGTTCCAAAATCCAATGCGGTTAAGGTGAGGTCGAATTTCGATGTTCCGGAAATGTGTACCATTTCCTTATAATCCGGTTTTTCTTTTAATTTTTCCGGATCTTCAGTAGAAGTGAGCAAATTGAATATCACATCGAACAGAGGATTACGCCCCATATCTCGACCGATTACAATTTTTTCGACCAGCTCTTCAAATGGGTATTCCTGATTTTCGAATGCTTCGAGAGTCTGCTCTTTGAGTTCGGTGATAAATTCATTTAATGTTTTATTCCCGAAGGGTTTATTACGAAGAGCAAGTGTATTGACAAACATTCCGATTATTTTCTCAAGATCAGTATGCCTCCTGGCGGCAACCGGGGTTCCGATTACAATATCTTCTTGACCGCTCAACCTGGATAAGAGGATGGTAAAAATAGACAAAATCGACATATACTGAGTGGCATCGTTTACCTGAGCTATATTCCGTAATACATTATTCTCCTGCGGTGAGAGAGAGAATCTAACGGAGTTTCCATCGAAACTCTGTACAAAAGGTCTTGAAAAATCTGTAGGTAAATTAATTACGGGCACTTCATCGGCATAAATGGAAAGCCAATACATTTCCTGTTTTTTAATAGCAGCCTGTCTGCTTTCGCTGTTCTGCCACACCGCATAATCTTTATATTGAAGATTAAGTGATGGTAACTCTTCTCCTTTACCTTCATATATTTTTTGAAATTCATCTTTCAATATATCTTGCGATATTCCGTCTGTTATAATGTGGTGCATATCGATGAGGAGAATATTTTCCTTGTCTTTCCTATGAACGACTGCGACTCTCAAAAGAGGAGCCTTTGATAAATCAAAATTGCGAACAAAAGACTTTACATCGAATGATTCCTCGTAATATGGAATCTCAAAATCAACGGACTCTTGAATACGCTGAACCGGTTCATTTTCGATTATCTCAAACGAGGTTCGCAAACTCTCGTGACGCCGTATCAACTGTTTAAAAGCGGATTTCAATTGCTCTATATCCATGAGTCCCGGAAAAGGAATTACCTGCGGCATATTATAATTGGTTCCATGTTCATCCATCTGATGCAGAAAGAATAATCTCTTCTGTGCAGGTGAAAGGGGATATACGCTTTTCTTCTCTGCAACAGGGATGGCGGTATATGTTTCCTTTTCCTTCGAATGAATATATTTTGCCAGTTCCCTTATAGTAGGAGTTTTGAATATTTCAGCTAATGGTACTGGTACACCAAAATCTTTATGCAACCGAGAGGAGAGCAATGTCGCTTTTAGAGAATGACCACCTAAATTAAAGAAGTTTTCATCGATATCGATAAGTGTTTCAGACTCCGTTTCTCCTTTTTGTGGAAGTCCCAAGACTTCGGACCAGATACGGGATAACCTGATTTCCAGATTATTCCTGGGAGGAGTAAAAGTACGGGCTGTACTAAAGCGAGGTTCAGGTAAAGCATTCCTGTTGATTTTTCCCGTCGGAGATAATGGCATCTTCTCGAGCCGGATAAAAAAGGAAGGCACCATGTAATCGGGTAATCGATTTTTTAAAAAAACTTGCAAATCGGTAACGGGGATATCCTTTTCCGATACATAGTAGGCATATAAAACATTCTCGCCTTCTCCTCCGGACCGGGCAATTACCACGGATTCTTTAACCAGTGGATTGGCAGATAAAGCTGTCTCGATTTCTCCCAGTTCAATTCGGAATCCACGTATTTTAACCTGGAAATCGATTCTTTCCAGGAATTCGATGTTGCCATCTTCCATCCACCACACACGATCACCGGTTTTATAAAAAGTGTTGGAGTTAGTGTTA
>JAKAGC010000077.1 GCA_021817755.1 Acidobacteriota bacterium
TAAGATGAGAAAGGATATGATTGAATCCAATTTTTGGATACAAGCATATAATTTTGATGGTTCACTTATTAATGAGACTTTAATTCCGTTAAATCCAGGACAGAGGATGTTTCTTGATAAAACTTCCGGGAAATTATATTCGTTAATCAATATGGATAATGATCCTTCGAAAAGAGAATATTCTATTCTCGTATATAAAATTATGGAATAAAAGAATTAATAGGTGGCAAAATGAAAGAAACAATTGCTAAAACAATTTTATCTATCTTAATAATAATTGGAATTATATTTACATTCATAAATTTTTACTCAATTGATATTAGAGCTACGTCTGGAACAGGGAGAGGTGTGTGGGTAATCGATGAAATAACAGGTGATAGAGTATGTATGGGGCAAGGAAATGAATGTGATTTACCTAAAGAATGTGTTAGCTAGTTTGCAGTATTAATGTGACTTTTTGATGTGAATTAAGTTTTTTTTGAAATTTTAATATAAGGGTATTGATGGGATATTAATTGAATTGAATGAAAAATTATATAATTGGGATACTTATAGTAATAATTTTAGTACTAACAAGTCTATTATATAAATCATCCCAATTACCCATATATAGTGAATTTCCTATTAAGAAATATTTAAATACTAAAAATTATGATATCCCTCTTTTCATATTTGCCTTTTTTTCAGAATATAATTGTCGTGATTGTTTAAAAATCTTGAATGAATTGAATACATTACCCTCTCATTTTATTATTAATGCAGTAGTACCTGAAAAAGAGGTAAAATATACAATAAAATTTCAAAAACTAACTGGTTTTTCATTTCCTCTTCTGAGTACATCACAGTTTAAAAAATATATCCCATGGCATACCCCTACTATAATAGTAGTCTCACCCAATGGATATATTGTATCTGTGATACCAGTAATTCCTGGTGAACCAGGATATTTAAAAAGATATCTTTCAGCTTTGTACTTGAAATTACTACCGGTTTTTATGGAGTACAAGATGTCACAAAGCAAGAATCCCTAAAATTCTCTGTTGTCTTTTTCAATAATTGATTCTATATTGCTGATTAATAATATAGTGAACTCTTATTTGAAATCTAAAAATTAATTTGGTTAAAAATATAAAGACTGAGTATTTTTATTCAAGATATTTTGATAGGATTAAAATGAATAGGAAAAAATATTCCCTTTACAAAAAAGATACCGTTTTTTTATTATTAATTCTTCTGATTTTTTGTATCTTAATTTCAGGGTGTTCAAGCAATAAGCGAAGATATGAACTAATGAGAATGGATGAAAATGTATTGGAAGAGGAGCTTTATAAAGAAAATGATACTTCTCGAAAAGTTGATATTTATAATGAAATGGCGTATAGATGGCGCAGAAAGGATTCAAGCAAAGCAATTGATTGGGCTTCCAAAGCAGATAAATTAGCTAAAAATTTAGGGTATCAAAGAGGCGTGGTCGATTCATTGTGTAATAGGGGAGTAATCTGTTTTTACAAAAGCGAGTACAGTGCATCTAAAAATTACTATGAGACAGGTTTGGAATTGGCAAAAATTATTCATTATAGCCTCGGTGAAGCTGCCGCATATAATGGTATCGGACGGTATTACCAGGCAAGAAGAGAATATGCAACAGCTTTAGACAACTTTATAAAAAGTCAAGAAATATGTGAAAACATTAGCGATCCAAGAGAGCTTGCAGGGGCAAATTATGGTTTTGGAGCACTTTATTATTATGATCAAAAAGATTATACTAGTGCTCTCAAATATTTTAAAAAGAATATAGAAATGGGCCGGAAAATAAATGATGATACCATTATTACAGGAGCCTATTATGCCATAGGGGAAATGTATTTGAATATGGGGGACAAGGAAACGGCCAAAAAGAATTTTGAAAATTGTTTATCTCTCAGTAAAGAGAATAATGATATTTATAATGAAGCCAATGCTTATGAAGGATTGGGGGACTGGTATAAAATTCAAAGTGATTATAAAAATGCATTTGAATATTATTTTAAAAGCAAATATTATTTTGAAAGACTTGGTGATGGGATGCAGAAAGCGGAAATACTGAAAAGAATGGGAATACTCTTTAATTTACAAGCTGCTGCAACGGGTAAAAATGAGTTTTACCAGACAGCGCTTGAGTATCTGAAAGAGTCGTTAGATATTGCAAAAATAAAAAAAATTCCAAGTACTATTGTTGATGTTTCCGAGGAGATGATTAAATCGTATATAGCTTTGGGTGAGTACGTTTCTGCTCTCGACATTTACAAAGTATTACTGGAAAATAAAGATTTCTTAAAAAAAAATGAAATGCTGAGAGTTAAAGTAATATTTGATTTTGAGAAAAGAAGTGAAACAGAAAGATTTAAGACGATATTTTGGATAACCGTAGCCGGTTCTTTATTTATAGGTTTTGCTTTTCTATTATTATATTTAATAGAGTTGATACGAAAAAATAGAACAGTGGAAAATTTAAATGAAATAGGTCAGGCAATTACCTCCTCACTTTCTGTTAAAGAAATAATCGAACGGGTGTATGACAATGTAAATAGACTGATGGCAGCAAAAGGGTTTTATATTGGAATTTATAATGAAATGAAGCAACGGCTTGAATTGTCGGATGGAAAAGAATTCGGGAAAAGAATGGATTTTCATTATAACGATTTGTCAGACAAAAACCGCTTAAGTGTTAAATGCTTTGTGAGTGAAATTGAAATCAAAATCGATGATTATGAAAGGGAATATAGTGAATATATTAATGAGGATTTACCTGTTAAAGTCGGGAATCAATTCAAATCTCATATATTTCTTCCCCTAATAGCATATAATGAGCAAGGAATGAAGAAAAAAATAGGTGTGTTAATTGTCCAGAGTGATAAAAAAAGAGCGTACACGGATTATCATTTGAATATATTAAGAAACCTTGCGATATATACAGCTATCGCTCTGGATAATGCCAATGCATATAAAAAGATCGATGAACAGAAAAAGAAAGTAGAAAAAGCGCTTAGATTGGAACAAGATATAATTGATCATAAAGATATTCTTATCTATACGGTTTCCCACCAATTTAAAACTCCCCTTGCTATTATTGACGAATCGATACAGATTTTAAAATTTTACTATTCCAAATTAACCCAAGCTGAAATTCATGATCATTTTAAAGTAATTACTACAAATCTGGAGCGTATGTTAAATATGATCGACAAATTGCTAAAATTAGGAGAGGTCTTTAATCCCGGTAATTATAATCTTTCTGAAATTTGTAAAACTGTTATCGCAGAAGTAAAATCCGGAGAAGGGAGTAAAAATGACATTAATTTTTATAGTGAGTGTAATTGTAATAGAGTGTGGATGGATAAGGACTTAATGATTATCGCGATTCACAATATCATCACTAATTCGATTAAATATTCTCCTGCGGGAAGCCGTATTGTATTAGAACTTTTATGTGATTCCGATTACGCGATAATAAAAATCGAAGATAATGGAAACGGTATTCCTGAAGATGAATTGGAACATGTATGGGTTCGGTTTAACCGGGGAGCGAATGTAAAAAATATCCCGGGAACCGGCTTAGGATTAGCGATAGTTAAACGATATGTCGAATTGCACGGGGGAGAAAAACATATCGAGAGCAAAGTCGGTGAAGGTACAACGGTAACGATAAAAATTCCAAAGAACGGATAATATTGGAAAAAGAAAGAGAAGAGTAAATCCGAATAGAGAAAAAGAAGGAGGAATTTGAAATGGCAACAGTTTTGGTAATTGAAGATGAAGTTCAACAATTGAACAATATTTGTCAAGTTTTGAAATTGGAGGGGTATGAGACTCTTCAAGCAGAAAATGGAAAAAAAGGCCTTGAAATGGCATTAACTCACTTACCGGATTTAATAATTTGCGACATCGATATGCCGGAAATGGATGGATTTGGAGTTCTTAAAGCATTGCAGGGAAATCCCCGTGTTTCTGCCATTCCTTTTATATTTCTTACGGTTTTTTCAACTCCAGCTCATATAGATAAAGCATTTAAAAAGGGGATCGATGCTTATATAATAAAACCGTTTAGTATTGTCGATCTGTTAAACAAAGTCAAAACCCATATTCGGGATTGAGCTAGTTGATATTGATAACAGGCTATTCCTATAAATGGTTTTGAAATTTGTCAATTCATGAAAAATTATATAATCAATTTATTTCATCTGAAAAATAATTTTCCTCTTTCATAGGATTAAATGAGTTTAAAAGTTGTGATTCCGATCCACTGATTATTTGAATCCAAAAAATTGAAATTTTAGTCCCTTTTAAAGGCTATATGCTCTTGATGGGCTAGAAGAATTGTTCAATGATATGTCTTCTTTACCGGTTAACAGAATTCTCTTTAAATTCCCTCTCTTTATCGGATGTACTTTCTTATCTTTCCACTAATTTTCCGAAATTGTAGTAATTTCTGAGTTATTTTATTCTTTTAAAAGAAAACCAACACCGGAATACCTTTTTCCTATCAGTGAATTAAACCTTTTATAAAAAAAATGAGGTGGAACTCTATAATTTTTTTAAAAAGTAAAATTTCTCCGTCTATATATGTGTACAACGAATAAAGAAACCCGCAGGACGGGTACACGGGAAGTAGATATTACCCCTGATAACCTGCACGCGGAATAAAGCTAACGTACAACGGAGGAACCGATGAAACAAAAAAGTTCAAACAAATTAAATCTCAACAAAATCACTATCCAGGATATTAACGCGAAACTCTCTAACCTGGGCGGCGATGAATTGAAGATGGTTAAAGGCGGAGAATATCGTCCTGATACCGGCGTTACCTGCTTGATCGTCTACTGTTAAGCTCCCCGGCTTTCTGTCGGAAACAGTGTAAGAAAACGGATGAGGCCAACCTAAAAGTATACTTTTGGGTTGGCCTTCTGTTTTTTTACTAAAAAATTGTATATTCCGAATACATT
The DNA here is from genome assembly GCA_021817755.1 of Acidobacteriota bacterium. Taxonomy (GTDB): domain Bacteria; phylum Acidobacteriota; class Aminicenantia; order UBA2199; family UBA2199; genus JAKAGC01. The sequence goes on from JAKAGC010000077.1 coordinate 4,983, forward strand.
AAAATTGTGTTTTTGTTTAAAAAGGGCTTGAATTTTACTGCCGAATGTTTTATTATCAATACTCTAACATCCAAAAAGGTTAACAATGAAAATTATGTATCGGCAGGTCGTTAAGAAGAGGTTTTCTGCGTTTTTAATTTTAATATTCTTATTGGCGCTACAATTGTGGCCCGTTGCTCCCAATACATCCATTGAAAATTACCTGATCGATAAATGGGATATCATTGATGGACTGCCTCCGGAAATTATTTCTATTACTCAAACTCCTGACGGTTACCTCTATATTGCAACAAATAAAGAATTATTCCGATTCGATGGTATCCGGTTTGAAATCGTTCCGTTCTATGAAGATATTAAAATTATCCCCAAAAAAAGTGTCTACCCAAATGCTCTATTTCTCGATAAATCAAAAATACTCTGGATTGCAAGTGCCTATGGCTTGACATCTTATGATTACAGAACGGGAAAATTCAAAACTCTTACTACTGAAGATGGGTTACCTTCGGATAAAATTCGAAAGGTTCAGGAGGATATGAGTGGTAACCTCTGGATTGGCTTTTTTGTCAGTTTTGCAGCACGTTATTCCAATGGAAAAGTAACAACGTTCGGCCCTTCTTCCGGATTGGAGGGTAAAAAAATAAATGCCATAATCGAAGATCGTTACGGTCGCTTAATTCTTGGAACTCGCGAAGATGGACTATTTATTTACAAAGACGGACAGTTTTCACACTATATAATCGAAGGATTGAATTATTCCGAACTGAATGCAATCAGAGAGGATTCCCAGGGTGCCTTATGGATCGGAACCAAAAGCGGTTTGTCTCGGTTTATGGATGGAAAATTACGAGAATATACTTCTCATGATGGGCTATCCGGGAATTCAATATCTTATATCTTCGAAGATAGTGATAAAAATTTATGGGTTGGTTCAAGTAACGGTTTAAACCGGGTAAAGGTCCTGGAAAACGGATCGATTAATATCGAGCACTTACTACCAGGTGAGATTGTACTTTATATATTTGAAGATAGTGAAAAAAACGTATGGATCGGAACTGCACAACATGGATTGAAACGATTGAAAGATCGAAAGTTTTTTTCTGTTCCGTTTTTTGACTCACAAATCGGTGAAGAATTTACGTCGCTTTATGAAGATGCGAATGGTGATATTTATGCAGGGTCTGTAAGCGGGAAGATATTCCGTTATAATCCTCTGAATGAGAAAACTGAAATTATCTACCCCCGGGAAATGAAGAACGCCAGTATCATTTCTTTTGCGAGAGATTCTGAAAACAATTTATGGATTGGAACAATAGGGAAGGGTGTTTTCAAATTAAAAAATAAAACATGGTCATCCTATACTACGAGCAATGGATTGGCAGATAATACGGTTACTTCAATTTTTAGTGATAGTGAGGGCTCTTTATGGTTTAGTACCCTGGATGGCGTGAGTGTATTAAAGAAAGGGGAAAATGTCATCCATACTTTTGGAACTAAAGAGGGATTGCCTGGAAAATGTGTATCTTCAGTAATTGAGGATAAATCTAAGAATATATGGATCGCTACAGATAAAGGCATAATAGTTTTGAAAGATGGGAAACTTGAGAAAGCCAGTTCTATATACTATCTTAAAGGGACGGTTGTTTCATGTATTTATGAAGATACCAATTCTCCCGGGGTTTTTTGGATTTCCACCAATGGCGACGGGTTAAAACGATTAGATAAAAGTAACGGAAGAATTTTGTCTTTTAATACGTCTCTTGGGATGGCTACAGATTTTCTTTACCGGTTCTACGAAGACCATCAGGGTAATTTTTGGATTGCCAGTAATAATGGCGTTCTTCGTATTGATAAGAATCCGTTAAATCAAATGGCTTATCGTGGGTTACAATGGATTAATTGTATATCTTATGATGTTTCAGATGGTTTGAAGGATATTGAATTTAATAATTATAACTCTGCAAATTCGGCGATCGAGATTAATAATGGAGAGTTCTGGTTTGTTACCAAAAAGGGTATTTCTACTGTGAATCCCGTAAATATCCTAATTAATAAAATGCCTCCCCAGGTTTTTGTTGAAAAGGTCAATATCGGAAATAAATCCTATTCTCCCATTGTATTTTTGAAACATTTTGAATCTAAAGGGAACAATGAAATCGGTTTTCGTTTTAGTGCTCCCACATTTCTTTCACCTTCAAAAGTGAAATATAAGTATTTTTTAAAGGGATATGACACAGATTGGGAATTTCTTCCCCAGGGGAGTGATCGATTTATCAGTTATAGAAACATTAATCCCGGAGAATATACATTCAAAGTCACGGCTTGTAATTCGGATGGTATATGGAATAGGGAGGGAGATTCCATTGTTCTTGTCGTAAAGCCTTTTATTTATCAAACATTGTTTTTTAAATTATTTATTTTATTCTTTATTGCTTCGGTTGCAATGATTCTGGTTTATTTTCATATGAAAAGAAGAGAGATGCGTAAATCCCGTGAGAGTGTAGAAAAAAGCGAAGAAGATAAGACAGATGAAAGTACGGAAACTAAGCGGATACCGTTACCTGAAGATGTTGTCGAATCTTTGACCCGGAAATTAAAACAGGTTATGGAAACTGAAAAGATCTATAGAGACCAGGAAATTTCTTTGAAATCCGTAGCGGATCAAATTGGAACTACCCCTCATGTTCTTTCCCAATTACTGAATGAAAATTTAAACCGCAATTTCGCTGATTTTATTAATTCATACAGAATTGAAGAGATTAAAGCCATTCTCGATGAACCCGAAGGACTGAAGAAAAAGAATTGGATACTTGCTCATGATGCAGGATTTAATAATATGACCGTGTTTTATAAGGCATTTAAGAGATACACGGGAATGACTACCAATGATTATAAGAAGAAAATGAAAAAATAAAAAAGCGGGAATTTTATTGGAAAGTTATATTGTAAGTGCTTTTAGTGTTAAATAATATATTCCATCCTTCATGGGTAAATAATATAAATGAAGCCGGGGAATTGCAATTCGAATTATTTAAATAACCATATTCCGGAAAATATCCGGTTGTTTCAATCAAATTAAAGCGGATTGCCATATAGATTTCTTTAATTTCTATCCATGGCTTTTTATTCTTTTCCAATTCCAATGTAAAAAGACGGGCGAATTCGGATTTCCCCGGAACTTTTTCAAACCCTCCCGAAGTCAAAACCTTTTTAGAACATCGATTATAAATTTCTGGGAAGGTGTTTTGAATATTTTCCGAATTATCTGAGTCATATCCATTTGAGATAAGTGTGGATGCATAACAGGAATCGGAAACGATAAGAATATGGTTTGATTTTATTTTATTAATTAAACCGGTTAATTCTGAATTACTGAACCAATAGGCTCTTGAGTTGATGTCTATATCTGCATTATAAGGAATCCAGTAACCGTTCCAGGATTCTTCTGTATAGGATTGACCATGCCCGCTGAAGTAGATTAAAAGCGAATCGTTTTCTTTTAATTGATTTTCTCTTCCTGCCTGAAAACTGATTAGATAATTGCGTATTGCTTCCTTAGTTGCGTTTTCGTTATATAATTCTTTCACTTCATCGAAATGGTATTTAGATACGATTACTTTCTTCAATCCTAGTGCTTCTTTTACCGGCCCGCGGATGGAAGGCCAGTACTGATAGTTTTCTATTGCGATGATGAATAGGTATTGTTTACCCGGTAATGAATTTTCGATTGCCTGATTGTATTCTTCTTTGAATCCTTGCCGTATTACGATGCCTCGGCTCTCATTGGAAAAGAGCATGAGGTAAATAATCGTACCGGTAAGAAAACAAAAAAGAACTTTTTTCATTAATTTTTTCCAATTGTAAACGTATATTCTTGAGTACCCCAATTCTTCCCTGTACTTCGTCCTACGATCGATGAGGCGTTTTTTTCCAGAAGTCCGATATTTATTGGAACTTCGGTAACGATTAATTTGATAATTTCTTTTCCCGGTTTTTCAAGCAGCAAAAGTACACTGTTTTTCAAATCCACTTCACTTTCTGCCGGGATTAATGCTTTTTGCCATCGATCTCCCAGGTTTGGGAATATTGCTTCTGTTTTCCCATTTTCAGGGAGATCCAGAATATAGACATAACAATCCTTACAACTATGATTTTTTATTTTGAAAGAAAGAATTGTTCCAGGTTGAAAATCACGATTATGTAACGATTCTGATGAATTGAATTCCAATTGCTTTTTATACCATTTTTTATTTTCCCTAAAAAATTCTTCACGTAATCCTGTTCCTGCTGATGGAAACCAGGAAGTTATTGAAAGATGAACATTGATTTTAAGTTCTGAATCAAGATTTTTTAAGCGGTTTATATTGTTTCTTTTTTTCCAATAATTCATGAGGATATATAGTTCTCGTGAAAAGGGGAGTAGGGAATCACCAAATTTAAAGAACATGGCTACCCATTCGAAAGAGTAAAAAGTATTTTCTTCTTCTGTTACCAGATCGCCTACTTTTAATTTTGATCCTCCTTTTTTTAATATGGCTTCACTGTAGAAAGGCGTTACTCTGGTAATCATAAGCTGTGGAAGTTTCATTTTGTTTTTTATACCCGGATTATAAAGCCGGAAAAGTGTTCCCTGACAGATTCCCGATATATAACCTGCTTCGATTCTGATATTTTTTCCTCTATCCCATACTTTGCTAATAGGAATTCGAGGGGGAGCCTGTAGAGCATCGGTTCCAAATATTCCTTTATCCGGATCGCCTTGAAATTGAGGGTGTTGTTGATCAAAATAAGTAGAGACCATGATACTGGTTCTCTGAAAAATATCACTCCAGGTTTCGCCAGACATTGCATGGCTTAATGCTTTGGCCCAATACCACGAAAATAAACCGTGGGTTTGCCCGTCAAAATTTGCTTCAAATGCCATTTCATTATCTTGTGAAGCCCCGATAAGAATACCAGTATTATATTCTTTATTAATCACTACTTTTGAGATTGGTTCGGGGTAATCATGATCGGGGGTGACTGATCGAACCGTTAGAATATCACCCCGTGATGAACTACCGGAGTGGCATGAGTCCGAGATAAAAATTACATTCTCTGTTTTTTCAAAAATAGGAATTAACCACATATTTATTTCATCATCTGTTATATCGTAACGGTCTTTACCTTCTACCTTAGTGCTTCTTGCACCATATGAAACCCAGGTTTGATCGTAAACTCCCGGATACTCATCTCCATTTCTATCCGGTACCAGTGAACCATGCCCACAGTAATGAATATAAACCCAATCTCCTTTTTTTAATTTTTGGGAAAGCTGGAAAAATGCCTTTTCAAGGGCAGTATGGGTGGCGTTTTGATTGAATGCAAATAGGATATTTTCCTCTTTAAAATGAAACGTATTTAATAGTATATTTTTTATCATATATAAATCATTTCTCGGGCCTTCCAGGGATGGCAGGCCTGAAATCGTATAATCGGAAATACCTATTAATAAGGCATATTTTGTCTCTCCCCATAGATGTGAATATAATATAATAATATAAAGTAAAAGGACAATTTTTAGTGAGTTT
>JAKAGC010000806.1 GCA_021817755.1 Acidobacteriota bacterium
ATCGTAGGTTTCTTTAATGTTGCGTAAATAGAATCGTGTGTATGGATAAAGATTACGGTGGGTTAGTTGTTCGAGTACTTTACGTTTTATTTCGAGACTCTGTTTTGCCAGATGCAACAGCTGATCCAATTTTTGGAAAAAGTCGGTTTTATTTTTGGCTAAGAATCCCAAACGTGGAAGATTAAGGGTTACCACTCCGATAGATCCTGTTAAAGGATTTGCTCCAAAAAGTCCTCCGCCCCGGGATTCGAGTTTTCGAGTATCAAGTCTGAGCCGGCAACACATGGACCTGGCATCCTGGGGGTTTAAATCGGAATTAATATAATTGGAAAAATAAGGAATTCCATAACGGGCTGTGGCTTCCCATAAAATAGAGAGATGGGGATTTTCCCAATCGAAATCAGGCGTGATATTATATGTAGGAATGGGAAAGGTAAAAACTCTTCCTTTTGCATCTCCTTCTGCCATGACTTCAAGAAATGCTTGGTTTAAAAGATTCATCTCATATTGAAAATCTTTGTATAATGCATCTTGTGGAACACCTCCAATAATAACGGGTGAATTTGCAAAGAGAGGTGATACAGTTAAATCAAGCGTAATATTTGTAAAAGGTGTCTGAAATCCTACACGGGTGGGGATATTCATGTTAAAGACAAATTCCTGAAGGGATTGTTTAATCTGCTGATAATTTAATTTATCATACCGAATAAATGGAGCAAGGAGTGTATCGAAATTTGAAAAAGCCTGGGCTCCTGCTGCTTCTCCCTGGAGTGTATAAAAGAAATTAACGATTTGCCCAAGAGCACTGCAAAAATGTTTTGGGGGGAGACTTTCGACTTTTCCGGAAACACCTTTAAAGCCTTCGAGTAATATATCCTGTAAATCCCAGCCGACGCAATAGACAGATAGTAAATTTAAATCGTGTAAATGAAAATCTCCTCTCATATGTGCGTTTCGAATTGCCTGGGGGTATATTTTATTCAACCAGTAGACTTTACTCAATTCGGATGATAAATAATGATTCAATCCTTGCAAAGAGAAAGCCATATTGCTATTTTCTTTAACCTGCCAATCGAGTTTTTCAAGATAATCATCTACGAGTTTCATATTGGATTTAGACACAAGTTCCCTAATTCTGGCATGTTGTTCTCTATATAGAATATAGGCTTTTGCGGTTTTTTTATAAGGAGAATGAAGGAGTACGTTCTCAACTATATCCTGTATCATTTCAACTGTGGGAGTTTGGGATTTTATAAATTCTCCTGCAATACTCAACACCTTAAGGGTTAATTCTTTTGCTGTTTCATTGTTGTACTCACGGGTAGCTTCTGCAGCTTTTATAAGTGCTGCTGTAATCTTTTGAGAATTAAAGGGTACAGTTCTCCCATCTCTTTTTATGATTTCTGTATACATTGTGGATCCTCTTTCTTAGTATAAATGGATTAATATTTAAGATTAATAAATAAATGAAAACATCTGACGTGCAATTTGGGGTACTCTAGGACCTGGGATGACCCACATGGAATCACGAACGATTTTAATCCTGTTATTCTTTACGGCAGAAATAAAAGGAAATTTCTTCCACTGATCTAAAATTTTTTGGTCTTCGATCCCTTCATTGAAGGCAGAAAGTTCAATGATTACCTGGGGATTCATACTTACTATGGATTCAATTGAAACGGAGGGATAATCTATATTTCCTTGGTAGGCATTTATCCCACCGGCATAACCGAGTAATTCATTGAGAAAATCTTTAGCACCGATAATATACATATTGGAAAGGTTATCGCGACTCCGACCGATTATTAAAAGAACCTTACTCTTTTGAGTGCTCTTCCTTTCTGCTTCCTTTTGCAAATTCCTTAATTCGGATTTCATGAACCCTATGAGTTCTTTTCCTTTACTTTCGAGGTGAAGTGCTTTTGCAATGATTTCGATTCCATCATAGATATCTTTCAAATTGGTATGCTTTACGACTACGAGTTTGGATTTATCCTTCATGAATTTGATTTTCTCATACATTTCTGAGTAAAATATGATAAAATCGGGTTTAAGGCTGACAAGTATTTCAAGATTAATATCCAGCATTCCTCCGACACGTTTTATATATTTTGCTTTTGAGGGATAATTGCAATAGTTGGTATTCCCGACAAGTGAATCGCCTTTTCCAAGTTCATATACGATTTCAGTTAATGCAGGTGCTAACGTAACAATTCGTTCTGCTTGCAGATATATAGTGGAAAAAAGAATTATTATAATTATAGTAAAAATTCGATGAATCATGTTATTTACCTATTGCTTAGGAGATCAGGGGGCTTTTGAAATTCGCCCCCTGGACTCCTGAAAAAATATTTGTTTTTGATTTTTATTAACTGTGTGAATGTGTATGATTATAATTTGTAATTTAGTCCAATTTCAAATCTTCGACCTGCTGCAGGATACCCGATGAATTCCTGGTATTCTTTATTAAATGCATTGGTTACTTTACCGAACCCATCAAGCCCCTTGATTAAAGGAACGACCAAACTTAAATCAAACCTG
>JAKAGC010000807.1 GCA_021817755.1 Acidobacteriota bacterium
TTCAAGGCATCCTGAATTTACAGGTATTCGTAAAAAAAATAACTGGATATTTGTCGGCAGTGGAACAACTGTCCAGGAATTTCAGCACTCGCCCTTAATCAATGAATTCTTTCCCAATATGAAAGATTAGCTAAAATTAGTCTCTTCCACTATCATGAGAAACAGGGCAACACTGGCTGGGAATATTGTAAATGCTTCTCCTATCGGTGATTTGTCTATTATCCTCCTTGCGCTTCGGGCCGATCTGTGCCTTATTAAAGGCAACAGACGCCGCGAAATGCCCATTAGTGATTTCTTTAAAGATTATAAAAAAATAGACCTGGAAAAAGGTGAAATTATCGAAACCATAGAAATACCCATTCCTTTCCCTGATTCCGGTTTCCGTTATCATTTTGAGAAAGTGTCCAGAAGACGGTATCTCGATATCGCTTCATGCAATAGTGCTATCTCTATAGAAACAGATGACCGGATAATTTATGATATTCATATATCTGCCGGAGGTGTTGCCCCCATTCCTTTATATCTTAAAGAAACCTGTGCCTTTTTGCGTTCAAAAGAGATAAACCGGCAAAACCTTGAAGAAGCGCTGGAAATAACTGAAAATGAAATCTCTCCTATTAGCGATGTCCGTGGATCTGCATCGTATAAAACAAAATTACTTATAAATTTAATTTATGCCCATTTTAATCATTTTTTCCCGGCGTTATTTCCTGTTGAATCGAGAAAAGAGAAGGTGACAAAATGAAAAACAGCGATGTTTTATTGCATGTAACCGGACGTTCCGTATTTCTGGATGACATCCCTCAACCCGAGGGCTTACTCCACGCTGCGGTATTTGCTTCACCCAAATCACACGGTAATATAAAGAAACTCAATCTTACCAATGCCAAATCCTTGGATGGAATTGTCGATATATTTACCCATGAAGATATACCCGGTGAGAATCAAATAGGCGGAATTATCAGGGATGAAGTACTCCTTGCAAATGATCATGTTCTTTTTGCCGGTGAGCCTATTGCTCTTGTGGTAGGAACCAGCCGAATCGCTGTTCGAAAAGCGTTGAAAGCAATAAAACTGGAAATTGATTTCTTGCCTGTTATAACAGATCCCAGGGAAGCTTTCAAAAAAGGCGAACTCATTATTCCTCCTCGTACTTTTTCACTCGGAAATATAGAAAACGCATGGAATGAATGTGATATTATAGTTGAAGGGCAGGTAGAATCAGGAAGCCAGGAGCATTTTTACATGGAACCTCAATCCGCAATGGCTCTTCCACGTGAAGGTGGTGGAGTTATGATTTATTCTTCCACCCAGGCGCCTACTGCTGTGCAACGAATTGCAGCACGAGTTCTTGGATTACCCATGCATTTGGTAGAAGTCGATGTAAGACGAATCGGCGGTGGATTCGGCGGTAAAGAAGATCAAGCCACTGCATGGGCTTGCCTCGCTGCTCTTGCTGCTTTTAAATTAAATAAACCCGTTAAGCTCGTTCTGGATCGCCGTGAAGATATATCAATGACAGGAAAACGCCATCCTTACACTTCTGATTTTAAAATCGGGTTAAAAAAAGATGGAACCATTCATGCGTATGAGGTCATGTACTATCAGAATGCAGGTGCCGCTACCGATTTATCCACAGCAATACTGGAACGCACCTTATTTCATGTCACCAACTCTTATTTTATTCCAAATGTGAAAGCCACAGCCGCAAGCTGCCGAACCAATCTACCCCCGTTTACTGCATTTCGTGGTTTTGGCGGACCACAGGCCATGTTTGTCATTGAAGCTGCAATTTATAAAGCATCAGAAGCCTTGAAAATCCCGGCTTCTCTTATCCAGCAAAAAAACCTTCTGGAAGAAAACTCCACATTTCCTTATGGACAAAAAGCAAAAAATTGCAATGCACGTGAGTGTTGGCAGGAAGCAGAAAAACACTTTAAACCCGCAGACATATTACGAGAAACCGAAGCATTTAATGCACAAAATGCACAATATAAAAAAGGTGCAGCAATTATGCCTATTTGTTTCGGAATTTCATTTACCAATACCGCTTTAAACCAGGCTGGAGCTCTAGTACATGTTTACACTGACGGCAGTGTTGGGATTAGTACTGCAGCTATCGAGATGGGGCAGGGAGTCAATATGAAAATCCGTCATGTTGCAGCTCAAACCTTTTCCATTTCTGAGGATCGTATCCGGATCGAATCCACTAACACTACCCGGATTGCCAATACTTCTCCGACTGCTGCCAGTTCAGGTGCCGATTTAAATGGGAAAGCCACGGAAATTGCATGTAATATAATTAAAGAACACCTAAAAAGGGCCGCGTCTGATATCCTGAATCATCCATTCCCTGAAGATATCGGATTTAAAAATGAAAAAGTATACTGTAGAGATATTGAAACCGATCTTACATGGGAAAAATTAATTGACACTGCATATTGGAAACGAGTAAACCTTTCCGCTCATGGATTTTATGCAACTCCCCGTCTCTATTTCGATCGCACTGTTGAAAAAGGAGACCCTTAGATCGGAA
>JAKAGC010000808.1 GCA_021817755.1 Acidobacteriota bacterium
AACCAGGAAAAAATACACCATATAGGTCATTATGTATGGATAAATGTTATAAATCCGGTTGAATACTTATATGGATTTTCAATCGACGCAGAACCTGTAATTTTAGAAAGAAAACGGTTTACAAACCAGATTCGGACAGATGATTTCGCATTTATTTCGCCGGATAAGGTGGCTTTGACTTATGTATATTGGGATGATGCCCTTTTAAAAGTATATGATTATAAAACGAATAAAATAAAAAATTATAGCTCTTCAAAAAAAATCCCTTTGATGTATCGTTTCAATATTAGTCGAAGTTCAATTACCATTGTAAATAATACAGCTTATATTACCCAGAGTATATTACCGGAAATTCAGGTGATTCCATTGGATGAAAAAAAGGAAAATATTACGTCGATTCATCTCTCCCCTCCTTTTTATAAAGCGATGCCTGAGAAATATATTCAAAATAGCAATGATAATAGGGCTCATAAACGATGGATGGCCAGTTGGACATCTATTTTTAATATCGATAGTTATGGGGATTGGATACTTGTAACGTACAAATACGGTTATGATTTTGAGTATTGCTATGAACTGTTTAATCTGAAAAATACCAAAAAAAGATATTATTTAAACAACCTGGCAGATCGAATTTATGAATTCCGCGTCATGAATCAAACGGTGGAATTCAGATCATTTGAATCTTTAGAAGAAAGCACTCTGTGGAAGAAATTAAGACTTCAATTAAAATGATGGTTATAAATCGTCACTTTAATATCGCATTATTGTTTATTTCAAATCAGTAAACGCTTTATTGTCCTTAATTTCAACATTTATCACACCGGTGGATTGATCGGGCATGCAATATCCGGCAACAAATTCATCGATGCTTAGTTTTTGAATGGGATAGGGAGGAAAGAGTGCGGCGTTCAACGCAGCATCGGCTCCATGAGGCATACCGTCGGAACCGAATATCAAATCTTCACCTGGAACAAATCCGGCATTATCGATCAACATTCGGAAGGGATTATTATTTTCAAGATACCACTGCTCCATCCTATCGGAATAATCAATGGAATCGATACTGAAATTGGGCTGCATGGAAAGCACAATCCCGAGTTCTTTGGCTTCTCGAGCCACGGATTCCATAATAAATTGGCAGTGTTCCATTCGAAGTAGAGAAAATTGAATACCATCTTGTTTTAACTGTTGGGTTACTCGAACCACTTGAGCCGTGGCATCCTCACCTATTGCATGCACGGAAACCCCTTTCTTTAAAGAGGTGGCCTCTGCCATTGCGCGGTAAAGAACATCATCGGAGTGGAGTAGATAACCTGTGGAACCATCTTTAAATGGTTTTCTGATGGCAGCCGTGCGAGCGCCCAATGCACCATCGGTGAATAATTTAATTCCCTTTATAAAGGTACGGGAATTCTCGTTCAATGAATGGAAAGTTCCGGGATCAGCCCAAATGGCGGTTCGTTGTGCATAGGATGAGTGTTGAATGGCATTTAATATAGGTTCATTGGGAAGGAGCATATCCTCGATATAATAGATTCCTTTTTGCTCCATTGCCTGAAAAAAGTCTGTTAATAGACCATCACGAGCTGGAACGCAATTGGCAAGAAATATCAACATATTGGGAAAATGCCGTTCGTACCATTCCGTGTTGCGATAGTTTTTTACGATCTCGGGATGAGAAGGCTTCATTATTTCTTCGGCTTTCTTGCTCATGATAAAACCGTGAAGGGAGAGATTAACAATGATTACCGGAGGGAATTCCTCCAGCTCTATGGAAGTAAAATCATAATGCCCGGAGTTCCAACCCAGTACCACGGATAAAGAATCTTTGTCCAATGCCCGGATCATATTCAATGCATCTGTTTTTTGCAAAACCCCTTGCAAACTGGGGCATTTAAATAATAAGGAATAAAGGGAAAGATGGTTGTGGTGATCTTTTAAAAAGGGAATTTGAAAAATATGTTTACCACTCATTTTTCCTCCGCATTTTTCGTTTCAGAGAACACCCGCGATGGTGTATTGGCTTTAATATCACCGGAACTGACTGCAAAGCGGTCGCCGCCGATATGATGAATGAGTTGAAGTCCATTATCGAAGACCCACCGGTTATTTTTAAAATGCCTGGGATCAACGGTTGCCACCATAATATGAGCGATAAAAAGTACAGTATCTCCCATATCGATGGTTTGACAGACCTTGCACTCCATATGAGCAATGGCTTCTTTGATAAGTGGTGGGGTTATCATCTGTGCTTTCCATGGTGTCAGACCGAAGCGGGAGAATTTGTCCACTTCCCAACCACTGGTAGAACCGCAGCCGTAAACCGCATCCACGAGGGAAGCGTCGGGAATATTGATGCCGTATTCCCAGGTTTGAGTGATTAAGGAATAGGAATAATGGCTTTTATCGGTTACAATAGCCACCATACCGGGTTCTTTACGGATGGGGATGTTCCAGGCTGCCGCGTAAACATTTTGTTTTTCACCGTTGCCGCTGGTTACCAGGAAAACAACCCCG
>JAKAGC010000078.1 GCA_021817755.1 Acidobacteriota bacterium
AAACATCTTATCCCCCCTTTCATAGTTGCGGGAAGGCCGCCCCCGGCCTTCCAAATTTAAAAACCGTTCCCCCTCACCCTACCCTCTCCCGCGAGGGGAGAGGGGGAATTGAAGGGTGCCATTAGAAGAAGCCCTCCACCCACTCCTTCATCCTGCCGAATACCTTTGCAAACAGGTTCCCGCCCGAGATCCTCCTGATGTTGCCGGTGCCCGCCTGCTGCGCGCCGAATAGCACGAGCCCGACGCCGGTCGCGTACATGGGCGAGTTCACTATATCCACGAGCCCGCCGATATTCATCGGAAGGCCCCGCCTAGCCGGGAGTTCCATCACCTGCTCGGCGGCCTCGGGCATCCCCTCCATTATGGAGGAGCCCCCGGTTATGACGACGCCGGACGCCACGCGCGGGCCGAGATCATCCAGTCTCGAAGACCGTCCCTCGTCCGGCGGCGCGTCCTTACTCGTCACGCCCGACACCGCCAAAACGCCGGTCGCGCCGCCTGAACTCGTTGATCGCACGGTTGAGCTGCTCATGTCCGAAGTCGGGCCACAGATCGTCAAGAAACACGAGTTCGGCATAGGCAGCCTGCCACAGGAGAAAATTACTCAGGCGTTTTTCGCCTCCAGTGCGGATAATCAAATCGGGGTCAGGCATACCGTCGGTGTAGAGGTAACGGCTGATAACAGATTCGTCAATAGCTTGAGCATCTGTCCTGTCTTGAACGATACGTTTGACAGCCTCCACGAGCTCATCCCTGCCGCCATAGTTAAAGGCTAGTCCCAATGTAATTTGCTTATTATTGCTGGTGAGCTCCACCACTTCTTTAATTTTGTCCTTGATTTTGGTGGATAGACGGTCGGGTTTTCCTAAATGACACACCTTGATTTCTTTTTCCATCGCAATTCTTCCACTTATCGGTGAAGAATCCAAAAGCGAAGGAGATAAGAAAAAAGAAAATCAACCCCGAGTCATTGAAGAAGTAGAAGTTTTAGCGACAGAACCTTCTCAGCAGCCGGTTGCAACAGTATCATTATTACCGGCAAACCAATTAGAGAAAATCTCTCCTAAAAACCTTACGGATGTTTTTAATCAAGTTCCCGGCACCTATGTCACAGATGGGGGAAAAGGCGAATCAAATCTCATGATTCGTGGATTAGCAAGCAGTCGTATTACGTTAATGTATGACGGTATCCCTGTTTATGAACCTTATTTCAATTCTTTCGATTTAAAGACGCTTCCAGCAACAGGAATAGACAATATCCAGGTGATTAAAGGAACCAGTTCTATTCTTTATGGGCCCAATACGCTCGGTGGAATCGTAAACATAGTGACTAAGCGGATCGATTCACCTTTTCTCCAATTGGATGCAAACATTGGAGAGAATAAAACCACATTCCTGTCCGGTTCGGGTGGTTACAATTGGAAGAAATTCTCCTTCCTTGGAAATGTATCCTGGGATAAATCAGACGGCTTCAAATGGAAAAATGATGACAATGACCGAGTCTTAAGAACTCATAGCGACTATGATCGGAAGAATTTTGCAGGAAAATTCACCTATAATCCAACTGAAAAAAGCGAAATCATGACGGAAATCATGTATTATACAGCGAATAACGGTATCCCCGCTTCTCTCAATTCACAGGTTTCGAAACCCAGATACTGGAATTTCAAAGATTGGGATCGTGTTCAATTTAATGCTGGTGCCATGTTTCCGATTTTCAATGATGGTATTCTTAAATTCCGTACTTACTATATTAATTATCATAACGTACTGGATGCCTATTATGATGAGGCTTTTTCACGTCTTCAATGGGAATCCATTTATAAAAATAGTACATTTGGTTCATCTATTATGGGGGAAGTTCCTCTCTCTGAATCAAATCAGTTAAAATTCAGTACTCATTACAGCCATTACAAAGTTCGTCAGCAAGGCTCATCTACAAGTCCCTGGGAAGAATACAAACGTGATGTACTTTCACTAGGTGTGGAAGATCATTGGTCTATTTCCAATCAATGGAAAGTAGTCGGTGGAGCCAGCCTTGATACAGTTAAAAATAACGAAGGTAAATACAAAACTATGGTCAATCCAATTGTAGGCCTCCGTTTCTCCCCTTCCGATTATCTATCTTTTCATACCTCTATGGCTTTTAAATCGAGATTCCCTTCCATGAATTCTCTCTATAGTTCTTCTAATGGAAATCCGAATCTTGTCGATGAAAAGGGGAGAATTTATGAATTGGGAATGGATTATTTCAAAAATATTGAAATCAGTACATCGGTATTTTACAGCAGTTACAAAGATATGATCCAGGCTTACCGTGGATTGGACGGATATAAAACATACCAGAATGTAGGAAAAGCCGAAATATATGGTGTTGAAATTTCAACTCATAAAAAAGTAGGGATTTTTGATTTTTCTCTTAACTATACTTACTTAAATTCCAAAGAAAAAGATATCGATCAGCCTCTGGATTATACACCCAAATCCCAATTTAATGGATTAATTACTCTTGGACAGGTCGAAGGATTTGCTTTGAATTTGTGGGGTGTAGGAGTTTCTAAATCCCAGGTAAAAGTTGGAAAGAATCCACCGTTTCAATATTATGAAATCCCTGGATATGTAACTGTTCATACAAAATTGACCAAAACTATCGGTAATTTTACGATTTACGCCAAAGTTGAAAACATTTTGAACAAAGCATATTACAGCGAACCTGGATTCCCTATGAAATCCAGAACTTTTAGTATCGGATTTAACTGGAACCAGGTATTCAAAAATAAATTTGAATAAATCTCCGAATTAAACTTAGATAATAAAATATGAGGTCGGCAAAATGAGTAGTAAGAATCGTATTTTTTTATATGTCATTATTGGTCTTATAATCTGTGGTTCAGGTTTCCTTGCGTGGGATGTATTCTCTCACCGGGAGTATATTGATGCCTTTACCGGTGCAACCCCCCAGGCTCTGGATAAAAAAGTTCCTGACGGTTTGCTTTTAAAAGTCAACGGACTTGTTAAGCAGGAGTATAGTTTTAACAGCCGGGCTCTTGAATTGATGGCGAAAATCCGGATTCGTACACCTGAAGTAACACCCTCCGGTGAGATTATGGGAGCCTATATATACACAGGGATTCCTGTTCTATATATCCTGGAAGGTGTAGCTCCGCAGAAAAATAAAACAGATGCATTCGATAGACCGCTTGATATGATTGTAGTTTTACATTCCGCTGATAAACGAGTCGTTCGATATAGTTATGGTGAACTGGTAACAGCAGATGATAGTCTCCCTGTTACGCTTGCATACGATCGCTTACCCGTTTTGCCGTCCAAAGATCCTGAAAAATACAAAGGTAATAAATACAAAAACAATCTGGTTGGTTTAAAATTGATAGCCCCACGTGAAAAAAACATAATTCGTTGGTTAGATAATGTAATTGATATTACGCTTGAAAACCCTAAAACTCCGGATTACCTTTTACCAAAGATGGAAAAAGGGAAAAAATGCACAAGTAGTAGTGTGATTTGTGTTGAAAATGAAAAACAATGGGCGGCTTCTACAGCAGATTTACAATTGAAAGAGATTAATGATTGGTTCCGTATCGGTCATGGAAAAGGAATTCGTTCTGAACATCTTTCAACTGTGACTGGATATCCCTTGATTTCGTATTTGAGAAAAAATTTCCCTGGAGCCGGACTGGATAATGATTTTTATGTATTTATTGCTTGCGATGGATATAGAAGTACTTTTAGCAGTCGTGAGATTTTTGGCACTGCCGCAGGTGAGAATTTATTGATGATAGAAACATTAGATGGCCAGGCATCTGAAAGTGGACCTACTGTAGCCCCTGTTTCCGATTTTTTTGTAGATCGTGGGGTTTGGGGAGTATCTCACATTGTAAGAGTTAAGTTTGAATAATTTTAAAGATTACTGTACCTTCGAGATAACCGGGGGGCGTTTTGCATTAGCCCCCTGGGCCCCCCCTACAATTTTTTTATAACTGAGATGGGAAGTAAAAGTTGAATTTATTGGAAATCGGATTTATAATGAATTAATCAATAAAACGTGAGGACAATTTGACAGATTTAAATCATGATGAGATTCCCAAACCTTTCAAAAAAAGTAATATAAAAATCCGGATACGAACAGTAATACTATTAGTTTTTGGGACGCTTTTTATGATTGCTCTTATAAGGGATTGTAAAGCGGGAATTTTTTGTTGGAAATGGGGGTTAATGATTTTTATTCCATTCCTTATAATTGGATTTTGGATGAGAAAACTCGTTCCCATGCAAGTACATCTGGCTTCTAAATGTATTACTTTTTCCTTCGATAAAATCTATTTTTCTATTATTTTATTGTTAGTAATAATAAAAGCAGTAACAGGCCATATCCCTGTTATGGTTTTTTGGTCAGACGTTATTATGTGTATCATCCTTGGACTTATGATAGGGCGTTTAAGCGGTATATGTCTCCGTGTTCGGGACTTAAAGAAAAGTCATAATCTATTCGATTAATAATTCTTAAGAACTAATTTTTTTTTGTATTACTATAAATTACTGTCAATTTTTCTAATCATATGCGTGATGTTTATCCAAAGAGAATCCTTTTGATTATCAAGGAATACAATAGGGGTGAATGGATTTCATGTTGAAGAATAAGTGGAAAGAGAAAAATAAAGGATTCTACCAACAATATCAATTAAATAAACTGTGAATTCGAAGTTTAACCATAAAAAAAAGCGCTCCCGGGAAAAACCGGGAGCGCAGGGATTAGTATGCTTTTTATTGGATATTGGCTGTGTAATCTTCAACTTCACCATAAGTGAATGTTCCGCAGTTGGGAACAGTAGAATTGTCTCTCATTACTACGCGAATTCGAGTATTTCCGGTTAAAGCTGTGGAGGGAACAGTGAAACTGCCGGTTTTAGCAGAAGTACCTGAACCGGAATATACCTGTTCACCAGTGTCTCCAAAATCGCCATCTTTGTTATAATCGATCCAGACTTTCCAATATTCGGTATATTTTGTACTTTTGAATTTAGGAGTGAGTGTTAATGAAACAGAAGCACCTCTTGTCATGTTGATCACAGTGGATGTAAAATCACTGTAATTGCTGGCGGTGGAAGTTTTGGTCACACTTCCAATTTTTACTGAGCTGATCCATTCATATGTGCAATTGGTAGAAGCGCAAGAACAATAGGTAGGTTCTGTAACAGTGATATAATTGGTCTTGGTGAGTGTATTGCTTCCTGCTGCATTGGTTGCCGTCAGAGAAACCGGATAAGTACCTGCTGTATTATAGGTAACAGTTGGATTCTGTGAAGTTGAAGTTGAAGGGGTACCACCTGTAATTGTCCATGACCATGAAGTTGGGTTATTGGATGATTGATCTGTGAACGTAACGCTACTTCCTTTTACTATTGAAGTTGCACTGGCAGTAAATGCGGCGACTGGTGCAGCAAGGCTGGTAACCGTTATATAATTAGTCTTCGTTTCGCTATCATTCCCGTATGCATTGGTAGCAGTTAGGGTAACCGTATAAGTTCCGGTAGCTGTATATTGGTGGGAGGGATTCTGTGCTGTGGAAGTTCCACCATCACCAAAATTCCATGACCAGGAAGTGGGGTTCTCTGTAGATAAATCGGTAAATGAAACTGTTAAGGGAACAACTCCAGAAGTGGGAGTTCCCGAAAAATTAGCTGTTGGTGCAACATTACCGGACGCGACAGAGATTGTAGAGACATATGGAATTTTATTTTGAGCGGTGACAACGATATCTGCTGTGCCACTTGAGCCAAATGGAGTAATCGTAATTGCTGCTGATCCTGAGGTCCCGATATAACCCGCACCATAAAGTACTCCACCTTTAGTAATACCCACATATGAACCTTCTGCTGCTGAAACTGTAATAGAAGTTGCAGAGGTTGTTACTGAAGAAGGATGAGATACACTATTGGTTGTAGGAATACCCAGGTATGTCATAACGGAAGGATCACCCATTAGATGATATTCTTCCCAATAATATGCGGATCTGGAAGAACCTGCTTCTGTAACTGCTGTTGAGCCAGCAAACAACATCGAACCATTTGTAGTATAATGCAGACTTACTGCTTCACCATGATCATGGAAAAGTCCATCCAAAACTCCGATTCCAGTTTGAGCATATGTAGGACCCGCAGCAACGATGGAACCGTTACCAACTGCCCACCAATAGTCTTCATCCCAATAGGTATAGTCAGAAGCCCCGATCCAACCGATAGCGCCTTTATTGGCTACCTGTAAAATCGCTTCACCGAAACAAGGTGTTGTTGCCACATCAGTTCCGAATGTATTGGATTGGCAAGAGTTTCCAATACCGAGGAAATATTTATGATTATTGGATATAGAAGGGATATCCGTTTTGAGAAAGTGAGGATCGGAAGGACCTTCATGAGAGCTATGAGCTGTATACATATAAAAACTAACGCCATTGCTAATTGTAGTAAGAATATCTGTTGGAGCAGTAGAACCATCGGAGGCAGGATATAACCATACATTGGATGTAAAACCATGAGCGGTATTAAAATAGTTGTTTGTTCCATAATTGATAGCGCCATTACCATAGGTTGCGGCATAGCTGGAATCAACACCGGAAACCAGTGTGGCATTGGCAAGATAAGAATGATCCAGATTTGTATATTGTTCATATTCGAGAGTTTTGTCGATTTGCGGTTGTAAATCTGTAGTAGTCTGTGCTGAGAAACGACCATAATAGATTTCAGGGAAATTATCCCCAGTAAATTCACAATATCTTAAATCTGTAATATGGGTACCGGCTGAACCGGAAAAAGCGGGAATTTGTTGAACATCTCCAACAAGGAGAACAAATGAGGGCGCCGGATCTGATGTCGTACCCGCAGTATAAAGTCCCTGTATCCAGGACTTTATTGCTGTTGTAGTTGTACCAATGGTATCCGTGTAACCTACGACTACTTTATAACCTTTTTTTGTCTTCCATTCGATAAAGGGTTGTAATTGAGATTCAAACATACGGTTTGCAACAATAGCATATTTGATGGGGTATTTAACAAGGTCTGCTTCTGTTGCAGCAGCTTCGTAGTTTAATAGATGGTTGTTTACTGGTTCAAAGTATACGGATGCATATTTTTTCTTCATATTACGGGTCTTTTCCCAATTGGGGGTTGTGTAATTTACCCGAACCGTAACCGAAGTATACACTTTAATTGAGTTTTGTGCAGGGTTGTATTCGATTGGAGAAATCGCAATACGTCCGATATTGGTGTCTCGCATTATACCAAGGCTCTCCACTTTAGCAAGGGGAAGCGCATACTTGTCTGTTTGAGAATAAAGTACCTTATTGAAAACAAATGGTACAGTAGTGAGATCCTGTGATTTTCTCAAAGATGGTTGGACAGGCATCAATGGAACAGTAAAATTGTAATCCGATAACTTGAATTCCATTGTTTTGTAATCCAGTACTTCTGTTTTAAGTTTTGAGCCAAATGGAACCGATATCAGTTTGTAAGATACTGGGAGAGTTGGTTCACCTTCATTGAATGAACGGGAGAATCCGTCGATTCGAGGGAGAACGAATACACCTGCTTTGGTTTTAACAGGTATCAATTCTAATTTCCCAATATCCATACGAACCGTTAAACCGTTTTCAGTTTGATCCAGAAGAACCACTCCCGAATCACTGTTACTGATTTTTACTTTGACCCTATTTTCATTGGCCGCATAATTGGACATAGTCCCAATGATCAACAGGGCAATAGCCAGAAACATAAAATAGTGACGCTTGATTTTGTGCATATAACTTCCTCCTGTATTTTTATTTATTTAGAATACCCACAATGATCCATCCACGATATTCATGTTCTGATTTGTTTTTATACTGGAATTGTGAATGGAGTTTATAAAAAAATTTTTCACCATGTAATATTGTGAATTAATTAATTAGTGAATGCAATACTCCGATGGTTGTACTTGTGGTATGGCTATATGAGGAATACATGTACAACTAAAGTATTATTTGTGCCAGGATTGATGCACTGGTTCTATATAACAGTAATTTCAGGCTTTGCAGAGTTGACATCTGTTTTCACTTCCTATATAATTTTTCTTTAAAACATAATAAAGGCATTGCCTGAAAAAGGAAGTAAAATGGCAAAAAAAAGTAAAAATCAAGAGGATGTTTCTCCTTCCGGATGGATATATCTGTTTTTATTCTTTTTATCGGGGTTTGCTGGACTTTGTTACCAGGTAGTCTGGATAAGGGAATTATCTGTAATATTCGGGAAAACCAATGCTGCTGTTACAACCGTAGTATCCGTTTTCATGTTGGGATTGGGTTTAGGCAGTATTTATTGGGGTAAGAAAAAAATTCTTCCTGGTACCTTATCTCGTACATTTTCGTTTTTACAATTTGGAATTGGAGGGGGAAGTCTGATTTTACTTGTAATCTTTCCGTACCTTTCTTTGATTTTTAAAAATTTAGTGAATGTCATCGGACTCTCGGATACTTCAATTCTAATAATCATATTTCTGTTGTGTGGGATCATTATGTTTATTCCCACCTTTTTGATGGGAGGTACATTTCCTATTATCTCTCAACTCTATATACGAAAAAATTCCAGTATGGGAAAAAGGGTTGGTTATCTATATGGTATTAACACTTTCGGAGGAATTCTTGGAGCCTCTTTGACTGGATATATTTTTATAGGATGGATTGGGCAAAAGGAATCACACCTGGTAGCTATCCTTATTAACCTGGTTATAGGCGGAATATTTATATTATTAAAGGATGGTATAGGAGATATTGAAGATAGTGGAGATCAAAATTCTTTAAATAAATCGAATAAAGAAAAAAAGAATCGGAAAGATAAAAGTGAAACAGTTCAGACAAATGAAAAACCGTCCTTTATGCGATTATTATTACCTGCTGCATTTTTAACCGGGTTTGCGGGGCTCGCTTATGAAATTTTATGGAACAGGGCATTAGCAACTTTCACATCCAATTCGATTTATAGTTTTAGCAGTATTTTGGTTGTGTATCTTACTGGAATTGGTATTGGAAGTTATATATACGGAAAATTTTTGTCCTCAAGAAATCAAGGACTTCCATTATTGGTAATTCTCCAGGTAATATTATTCGCACTTGTTTCTTTAACTGCTGTTTTTTTAAATGATATGCCCATTCTTCTGGTACCATTCAAAGGTTTAATGAATATTCCACTTTTAAGTATAATATTCCCTGGTTTATTCTTATCGTTTATAATGATGTTTTTACCTGCCTTATTAATGGGAATGGTTTTTCCCTTAATTTGTAGTATATATGCCGGTTCTTCTGATGGAGTAAGGCTAGGAATAGGAAAAATTTATTTTTATAATACACTCGGTAGTATGTTAGGCTCTGGTGTTGCCGGCTTTATTTTGATCCCATCTCTTGGCGTAATAAAATCACTTTTGATGGTTAGTCTTATTAATTTATTCATCGCCCTATACGGTTCTTTTTATTTTGAAAAAAGAGCAAAATGGGGAAAACGTTTATGGATATCTATTGGTGTAGTATGTATTTTTATATTTATACCATATATAATGGGGAAATCTACAGATGTGCTTCCACCCTCTGTTTTTCGAAATCCCAATAACCCTCAACAATTAAAATATTACAATGAAACTTCGGAAGGCACAGTCGTTGTTGTGGAAGATACGAAAACACAGATTAGAAGCTGTTATGTAAATAATAGTGCTGTATGTGGAACGACTTATGATGCTTTAAAGGTTGTTCATTACATGGGGCATTTACCTATGGTTTTCCGTCCTGATGCAAAAAATGCGTTGGTAATCGGGTTTGGGATCGGTGTAACTACATCTGCTGTAGCGCAGCATCCCCTGGATTCCATCGATTGTGTTGAGATTTGTCCGGGAGTTAAAGAATCTGCTCCACTTTTTGAAATTTTTAATCGTGGTATCTGGAAGGATAATCGGATAAATTTTATCGGTGGTGATGGAAGAAATTATTTATTGTTAACCAGGAAAACATATGATATTATTTCCTGTGATCCTGTACATCCGACTTTAGGGAGTGGCAGTCTCTATACACGGGAATATTTTGAATTATGCAAGAGTCATTTAAATCCCCGGGGAATTATTAGTCAATATCTCCCTTTTCATAAGTTAACAACTAATGATTTAAAAACATTGCTAAATACTTTTAATTCTGTTTTTCCCAGTTCTATGGTTTGGCTGGCTCAAACCCACGGAGTATTGATAGGGTCTAAGGAGGAATTACATTTATCTTTTGATGATATACTAATGGCTCTTGATAAAATTGATGATCCTTTTTTTAAAGATCCTTATCTTATTGCATCTACCTTAATGATGGATAAAAGTGGAATACAGAAATTTCTTGGTCATTTTTCTGTGGTTGA
>JAKAGC010000079.1 GCA_021817755.1 Acidobacteriota bacterium
TTGTAATGAATATTCTTTGGTTTTTCATTGGAGGAATATGGATAGCCTTACATCATCTTTTATGGGCATTCTTACTGGGAATAACTATAATTGGTATTCCTTTTGCCTTACAACATGTGAAATTGGCAGGATTGGCATTAATGCCTTTCGGAAAAGAAATCAGGTAAAATAGTATAGAGAAACCCCATATGAACTCTTTCCCATTTTTTCTAGTAGATGCATTTACAGATAAACCGTTTTCAGGAAACCCGGCAGGAGTCTGCCTCATCCCAAAAGGAATGACTACAGACATGTGCCAGCATATCGCTGCTGAAGTTAGACAGGCTGAAACTGCATTCATTGAAGTAAATGATAATTGGGAATTAAACTCTGAACTGGTTTTCCCGATCCGTTGGTTTACTCCGTTAAGAGAAGTTTCGATTTGTGGTCATGCCACTCTGGCTTCAGCACATGTTTTATTCAATGAATATAATCAAAACGCAGGAAGCCTAACTTTTAAGTCGAAAAGTGATAGTTTAATAGTAAGACAATTAAATTCAATGCTTTCTCTCGAATTCCCGGCTGATATACCGGAAAAAATAAAACCGGATTCAAATTTACTGAATGCATTGGGAATCATTGATTATATGGATGCTTTTTATGGGCCAAAGACAAAAAAAACAGTAATTCGGATAAATGACGATGCGGATATCCTTTCGATAAAGCCGGATTATACTCGAATGATGGAAACAGTTGAATCAAAATTTTGCCACGGTGTCGGAGTTACTAAAAAAGGCAAAGATGATTGGGATTTTATTTCAAGATACTTTAATCCCTGGTATGGTGTAAATGAAGATGCAGTAACAGGATCTGTTCATACTGTTCTAGGCCCTTATTGGAGCCAAGAACTGGGTAAAAACAAATTAAAAGCATTTCAGTCCTCTTTTAGAGGTGGAAAAATTGAATTACTTATAAAAAAGGACTGCATAATCTTTTACGGAAAATGTACGACAATGATTAAAGGCGAGATGTTTATTTACAATTGAATGAGATTCCGCTTTCTCTTATAGTCTCCAAAGATAAGATATTTTAAAAAATAAACCACGTTTTATCTCTTTAAAACGGTTTGATTCAATATAATCCTCAAGACCGGAATCCCATTTCACTTTATTAAAAATCGATCCATAACCAAGATGAATGACAGTTCCGGGGATATATGTAAATGATGCGAGAAAATCAAGCTGCATTTGTTTATAATAAAAATTGTACTCCGCAATACCTCTAAAAAACAAATATTTATTAAATTGGAACGTTAACCGATCCCGTAAAATCGTATAATCATATATCTTTTCAGAGGGAGACGAACGATAAAAACTAACGTATTGAAGCGATGTGCCATTATCTATTTTTTCGGTTGGCTGATATGTTAAATCAACACTAAATGTTAACCCTTTTCCCTGAAACGGGGCGTACGGATCATAATAAACACGATTTCCATAACGAAAAAAGAGATAGGTTGAGAATTTTTTCGAAATTTGACTGCTCAATTGAAAACCGAGCGAATTACGGTTAAATCGTTTTCCATAAAAAACTTCACGCCCATTAATGAAATCAAATCGGATTTGAGTTTGATGAATCATTGTGAATCTAAATGTAACGAGATTGAAAAATTCAAGCAAATCACTTTTTTTATCGAGTAGAAAATAACTCCAATAAAATGGCTCAATTCGTTTTAAGAACTTTGATTTAGGATAATATCTGTACAAAGCGAGAATCCCAACACGCGTTACATCATTGGCGTTAAGAAAACCGGTTTCAGTAATGAAATATTTCGAAATATCCTGGATACCTGTATCAAGAACAAAATGCCGGGTGAAATAATTAAAACGTATGGCAGTGGCTGTACCATTATGCTTTTCCAATGAGTTATTATCTTTGCTAAAAGAGCCAATCGCATGATATTCGATTGCTGCGGGTCCACTTATTTGAATATGCCCATCCAACCCAGCAACATGGTTATATCCCTTCTGAAATACCCTTCCCGTATAAAAACCTCCAAAATAAGAGGTACCTTTGAGAGCATGACGAAATCTAAAAATCATAAAATCAGCTTTATTATCATTGGATGTATCGGTTGAATCAAGAGGAACCTTGTCTTTTGCATAAATAGAAGCAATTGTTAACTTAGGCGTTAATTTCCCAGCTAATTTAAAACCGAAAACAGGATCTGCAATATTTCGAGTATGAACAATTGAATAAAGCATCGCATCTTCGGTATTTCCAGCAAAATCAAAAACATCGGAACCCTCTAGAAAGAAAGGACGCTTTTCATCATAATACAATGCATAACGAAGATTAACATCTACCTGCCCAGCATCGGATTCAACCTGACTGAAATCCGGATTAATAGTTGCATCGAGTACAAGATCCTGGGTTAATCCTAATTTGGTAGTGAAACTAAATTCGGATTCCCGGCTTTCCCGTTTCATTTGCCCCTGAACATCAGAGTATTTAATACTATGAGTAAAAGCAGGAAGTAATTCTATAACACGTTTGTATTTCAAATCAGAAAAAACAATAGGATACGATTGAGCAAGTAATGCCCCTTTATTGGGTGAGACTTCAGGAAATATAGCATTTTCTGTCGTTCTTTGTATATTTCTAATTATCATAAGTCTCATTTTTGTTTTTTTACCTGATGGAAATCGAATACTGCTTAAGGGAATTCGAGCTTCGACTGTATACCCATTGGAATTCTTTTCACCTTTACTAAACCAGACAAAATCAATGGTTCCGTTTAAATTACCATCTTTATTCATCATACCATCGCCCTGTATCCCTAAAGGATTAACAAGAAAACTAAAAGAAGTTTGATAATCGTTAAAGGTATCGAGCACCAGGCTAATCCAATCATCATCAAAGATATTATCCCGTTTGGTTATGGAAGCTTTTATTTTATCAGGTTGTGTATCTCTACATTCTGCTGCAAAATAAATATTATGAGAATCTGAAACAAGGAAAAATGTGGATTCCTGGCTAGCAGGGTTTCCATAAGCGGGTTTAATGGTTTTAAACCCCTGAAATTTGGCCGCATTATTCCAAACAGGATCATCCAGCTTTCCATCTATAATCGGGGGATTATCGGTAACGGGGATTTCGGTGGCTGTTTCGCTTAATAACGGGATGGAAGACCATAAAAGGATGCATAAAAACAGTACATAAATTTTCTTCATCATCATCGATACTCCTTTTTTTAAAACTCAGGGTTGTAGATCAATATTAAACGAAAAAAATGGAAGGAAAGTTGCATTATTCTTCCCAATACTTTCCGAAAATATTATACCATATTTCAAAAGAAGGAAATATATTCTTTTTTACTCTATAGTAATAATATTATATAATTAGTAATTGTTCATTCCTCTTAAAACTGAAAAGGGAATAATTCCTGATTCTTTATAATAAACTATTACTCTTCAAATACCTTCAAAATCAGCGTTAAGAGAACTATTTATTCTATTCTTAAATTCTGGATTAATTATTATGAATTGTGAAAGTAAAAAGCAAAGAAAATCTATTGGGAAAGACTGATTCTGATGATTATTTATGATGGATTTAGGAAGTGAATCCAAAAAAATGCTTGACTTCACGCCTCTTTTATATGATAATTTAATACAAAATACTTTATTTTTTAAAATAAACTCAACTAAGCCGGGTTCAAACAAAACCCAAAAGGAGGAATCAATTTATGATTATAAAAAAAAGTATGGTTAAAATTCTTTAAGGTTCTTCACATACCCCCCCATAGTATGAAAAATTATTAATCCACTCAATCTAAGGAAAATTAATTGTCTGAATGAAATTAAACGAATTTAATTTTGATTTACCTGAAGATCGCATCGCACGTTTCCCATCGGAGCAGAGGGATGGATCACGTTTAATGATAGTTAACCGTCAAAATGGCGAAATCTCTCATCACCGTTTTGGAGATATTCTGGAATTCACAGATGCTAATGACTTTTTCGTCGTTAATAATTCTCGTGTAATACCGGTTCGTTTATTTGGGAAAATTGATGATAAAACGGTTGAAATGTTAATAGTAAAACCCCTCACCGATACGGAGGCAGAAGTTTTAACACTCCCTGCAAAACGGTTTAAATTAAGTACTATAGTTGCAATTGATAAAGAAAATAAAATCGAAGCAGAAGTGATTGAAACAGGTTATCGAGGGAGGCGACGATTAAGATTCAATACTTCGCTAAAAAATGTTTTATCATCAGGATTTGCACCTCTTCCCCCCTATATAAAGCGCAAATATGAGGATGCTATTAAATACCGAACCATGGATATTGAACGATACCAAACAATTTACTCTCAAATCCCCGGATCAATTGCCGCTCCAACGGCGGGTCTCCATTTTACGCCAACAATCCTGAATGAATTAAAAAAAAGAAGCGAAATTATTGAAATAACCCTTGATGTAGGAGAAACTACTTTCCAAAAAATCGAAGTAAATGATATTACGGCGCATAGAATGGGAAGAGAACAAATTCTAATTAAAAATAATGATCTTAATCGAATACTTAATTTGAAAAAAAAAAAACATCTAATCGCTGTCGGTACTACTTCAGTTCGCTCCCTAGAAACCTGGGCTCTTCTTCAGCCGGAAACGGAATCATTTATCTCGGAAATCTTCATTTATCCTGGATTTCAATTTAAAATGACCGATAAATTGATCACTAATTTTCATTTACCCGAATCCAGCCTATTCATACTCGTATCTGCATTCGCAGGTCTTGATTTAATGAAAGAAGCCTATGCAGAAGCGATCCGCGTAGGATACCGTTTCTTCTCTTATGGGGACTCAATGTTTATCATTTAATTCAAACTTTCCGAAAGATTGAAATCCAAAAAAATATAGAACCTTGGGAGAATTTTTATCTGATCTTAAAAAATATAAATGTTGATATCTATTTACAATTATTTGCTATAATTCAATAAAATATGAGAAAAACAGGAGATTGATTGATTATCTCATTATAAAATAATCAATTAAATTAAAGTGAGGCCATATGACAAACAATCAAGAAAAAAATGGATTTGAAATCGCTATAATCGGTATGAGTTGTCGATTCCCAGGTGCTAATAATGTTGAACAATTCTGGGAAAATTTAAAAAATGGAATCAATAGTATTCAGTTTTTTACAAAAGAAGAATTAAAAAAAAACACGGAATATGATTCCGATATTCTTGATTCTCCAGATTTTGTACCTGCAAAAGGAATAATAAAAGATATCGAAATTTTTGACGCCTACTTTTTTGGGTATTCCCCCCTAGAAGCAGAAATAATGGACCCACAAATACGAATTTTTCATGAAGTATGCTGGGAAGCACTCGAAGATGGAGCATGTGATCCATCTTCATATAATGGATTGATTGGTTTATTCTCTGGTGGCTCAGCCAATAGATGGTGGGAAATCTTGACAATAATCTCCGGAAAAAATGATAAAATAGGAAAATATACTTCAGATCTTCTCATCGATAAAGATTATTCAAGTACACGATTATCATATAAACTTGATTTGAAAGGACCTTCTGTAAATATACATACTGCATGTTCAACCGCTCTTACTGCAGTTGATCTGGCATGCCGCTCATTATTAACTGGACAATGTAGTGTTGCACTAGCAGGAGGAAGCGCTGTACAAGCTCAATCAGCAAAAGGTGGAGGATATATCTATGAAGAAGGTATGATACGTTCAAAAGACGGTTATGTTCGTGCTTTCGATGCAAATGCTAGTGGTACTGTTTTTTCTGATGGGGTTGGGGCTGTACTACTGAAACGTCTCGATACCGCAATTGAAGATAAAGATGAAATTTATGCTATTATAAAAGGTTTCGGAGTAAATAATGATGGCTCTAATAAAAGCAGTTACACTGCGCCTTCACAAGAACAACAAACAAATGTAATAATTTCAGCATTCAATATAGCCGAAATTGAACCTGATTCCATTTCATATCTTGAAACCCATGGAACAGGAACTCTTATCGGTGATCCTATTGAAATTGATGCTTTGAAAATTGCTTTTAATTCTCCGCAAAAAAAATATTGCGCAATCGGCTCCGTAAAAACCAATATTGGACATCTTGATACTGCTGCTGGAATCGCCGGATTAATAAAAGTTGCTTTATGCCTTTATCATAGACAACTTGTCCCCAGCCTCAATTTCGATTCTCCTAATCCACATCTCGATTTGGATAATACTCCATTCTATGTAAATACTAAATTAAAAGATTGGATAAATTATGATTACCCGCTTCGTGCGGGCCTGAATTCATTTGGAGTCGGGGGAACTAACGTCCATATAATTCTTGAAGAAGCTAAAATATATAATAAATCTGAAAATGATTTCAATGTTAAATCCAAAGAATTTCCAATCCTTACACTCTCTGCACGATCCACCTCAGCCTTAAAAAAAATGGAACAAAATCTGGCTGATTATTTACAAAAAAATCCTGAAAAACCATGGGAGGATATTTGCTATACCCTTCAAATAGGAAGAAAAGCATTTGAATATAGAAGTATGCTTGTTTCAAAGGATAAAAAAGAAGCTATTGGTTTACTTGAAAATAATTCTCTAGAAATAGTAAAATGCAAAGATACCAAAAGAGCTGTTTTCATGTTTCCAGGTCAAGGAAGTCAATACTTTAGCATGGGACGCCAACTCTATGAAAATGAATCCATTTTTCGTAATGAAATGAATAAGTGTTTTCAATTATTAAAAATGCGTTACTCAATTGATTTGAAAAAAATCTTATACGATAATGATGAGAAAGATGCAAATTTCAATGAAAAACAAATAAATGAAACACAATTTACTCAACCATTATTATTTTTTATAGAATATTCATTAAGTAAATTACTGATGGAATGGGGCATCCAACCATTTGCAATGATCGGACATAGTATTGGGGAATATACTGCAGCATGTTTAGCTGGTGTTTTCTCCTTGGAAGATGCTATCGATTTGGTATATTGGAGAGGAAAACTTATGCAGCAAGTACCTGCTGGTTCAATGCTAAGTGTAGGGCTTCCCGAAGAAGAAATTATTCAAATTAAAGATCCCACTCTATCTATTGCTGCAATAAATAGTAGCGGACGCTGTGTTATATCTGGACCAACTGAAACCATCGAAAAACTGTCAACAATATTAGAGGAAAAATCGATTCCAACTAGAAAACTTCATACATCTCACGCATTTCATTCTTCAATGATGGATTCGATATTAATCCCATTTCACGAAAAATTACAGCAGATAAAATTTATGATACCTCATATCCCTTTTATTTCAAATGTAAGTGGGACATGGATTACTGATTCAGACTCCCAGAATCCAGATTACTGGGTTAATCACCTTCGTAACACTGTACGTTTTAGAGACGGAATTCACGAGCTGCTGAAGGAAAAAGATGCACTTTTTATCGAAGTAGGCCCAGGAAATACCTTATGTCACTTTTTAAAGCAAGAATCAGGAAAAGACTATTACCCAGCTATAAACCTTATTAGACACCCTGATGAAAAATTCAACGATGATTCATATCTTTCACTTAAACTCGGACAAATGTGGATTAATGGAATTAATGTCAATTGGCATTCTTATTATGCAAAGGAAAAAAGACATCGGCTTCATCTTCCTACATACCCATTTGAAGGAAAACCATTTTGGATAAAAGGAAACCCTGTTCGCGCTTTAAGTGAAGGAATAAATAAATTTCCTATGGATTTACCCAGGGAAGAATTCGAAAACTGGTTTTACTCCCCTTGTTGGGTTCGTTCAGTATCTCCTCTTGCTACAACAGAATCCAAAATGTCTCAATTTAAATGGCTTGTATTTTCTAATAATAATCCTTTCTGTTCACAATTTGTAAAAATACTCATTGAATCTGAGGGAATAAATAATGTTACATTGGTATATGAAGGTGAAAATTTCTCTCAATTATCACCGACAGAATATTCACTAAAAATAGTAGAAGAAAAGGGATATGAAGAATTATTAGACGATTTATCAAAAAAAGGAAAATTTCCCAATCGTATTATAAATATGTTGAATATTCAAGATGAAAATTCAAATATTTTAGAAGAAACACGATTTAATAGGGCCATGGAAATTGGATTTTATAGTTTATTATATCTGGCACGATCATTAGGAAAGTATGAAGAAAAAGATAAAATACAATTATCAGTAATAACAGATCGAATGCAGGAAGTATATGAAAATGATATCGTTTCCCCGGAAGGTGCATTAATATTAGGGCCAGTAACAGTTATCCCAACAGAATTTCCAAATATTAAATGTTTATCTGTAGATATTAACCTAAAAAATAATTTCAGTAACATTAATTTTTTAATAAAAAAACTGTTGGAAGAATTCAAAGGTATTATTCTGGAAAATGAAAATATAATAGCCTTTCGTGGACGTTATAGAATGAAAAGAGTATTTGAAAAAATTCATATTAACTCTTTTTCTTCATCCCAACTTAAACCCTCCTTAAAAAAACTTGGAGTTTACTTAATTACTGGTGGGACAGGTGGGATCGGTTTTGAAATAGGGGAGTCGATAGCAAGAGATACAAAGGGAATAATATTCCTAACTAGTATATTACCTTTTCCTTCTCGTTCTCAGTGGGAAGAATGGATAAAAATTCATAATATAGATGACCCAATACGAAAGAAAATCGAACGGATTAAAAAATTAGAAAATGAAGGCGCTCATATTGAAGTATGTATCTGTGATGTAACCGATTTTAAAGAAATGAAGAAATTAATAGAAAATATAATTGAAAAATACGATCAATTAAATGGGATAATCCATGCTGCTGGTATCGCTGGTGGAGGGCTAATAAATTTAAAAACACGCGAAATGGCTGATTCTGTAATTAAACCAAAAGCAAAAGGAATAATAGTACTAAATCAAGCTTTAAAAGGAATCAATCCTGATTTTATTGTTGTATTTTCATCTATTAATACAATTCTACCGCTTTTCGGTCAGGTTGATTATTGTTCCGCTAATGCGTTTTTAGATGCCTTTGCATATTATAAAACAAATAACGATAATGTAACCACAATCAGTATTGCATGGGATGCATGGAAAGATGTAGGCATCGCGTTAGAAGCTTCAAAAGAAAGAAAAAACACTGAACTTGAAAAAAAAGGAATCGCTACAAACGAAGGATTGAATGCATTATTTCGTTTATTGGAAACCTCTTTGCCAAATGTTGCTGTCTCCACCCGTAATCTTGAAAACCGTATTCATTTACAACGAATGGGAATTGAATTACAAGAAAAAGAGAATAAAAATGAATCCAATTTAGAAGAAAATCTTTCCAGCCGCCCTGAATTATGTTCTACCTATGTCATACCTGAAACTTTATCTGAAAAAAAATTAGCTTCATTATGGGAACAGGTTTTAGGTATAAATCCTATTGGAATAGAGGATGATTTCTTTGAATTAGGGGGTGATTCTTTAAAAGCAGTTTCATTAATCTCAAAAATAAAAAAAGAATTTAATACTGTTCTTCAGGTTCGTGATATTTTCTCTCAGCCACGAATTAAAGAGCTTGCAAAATTGATGCAAAATTCCTCTAATGAAACCAGAAATATTATCTCAATTGAACCCACCGAAGAAAAAGAATATTACTCCTTATCAGAAATACAGAAACGCCTCTATATCTTAAATCAAATAGATAATGAATCACTAGCTTATAATCTCACTCAAGCAATAATTATAAATGGAAAAATAGATAAAATAAAAATGGAAAAATCTTTCCAATTGATGATTCAAAGACATGAAAACTTACGTACTTCCTTTAAATTTATAAAAAATCAAGCTGCACAGGTAATTCATACAAAAATCGATTTCCGGCTCCATATTTGTGATTGGGATTCAGATTCCATTGATGAATTGATTGAAGATTTTGTTAAACCTTTTGATTTAAGTATAGCACCATTGTTTAGAGTTCTATTAGCGGGATGGGGGAGCGATAGACATATACTTATTATGGATACTCATCACATTATTTCCGATCAGACATCATTAATAATATTAGTAAAGGAATTAATTGATTCCTATGCTAATAAACCGCTGAATCCTGTAAATATTCAATATAAAGATTTTTCCGAGTGGCAAAAGAGTCCTCAAGGAAGATATATTATCGAAAAACAAAAAAAATTCTGGATAGATAAATACAGTGGAAATATACCACGTTTAGAAATTTTTACAGATTTTGAAAGACCGGAAATTCAAAATTTTGAAGGCGAAACCATACATTTTACTATTGAGAGTATGATTCACAGTAAAATAATATCATTGATAAAAGAGACTGGAACTACTTTATATATTATTCTTCTAACAGCTTTCAAT
>JAKAGC010000809.1 GCA_021817755.1 Acidobacteriota bacterium
TTTTACTTCATCGATTAACTGCTTTACTTGTCTTGACATATCTGGTATAATTTAATTTCTCCGAGTCAAAAACGCTAAAGCCTAAACCGCCACGCGTTTCGACCGTTAGGGTACAACTGGAAACGGCTCTACCTGCCTTTTGCAAAGGAGACAAAATGAACAAGACTATATTTTTGAATCGAAATATCCGATTACAACTCTGCCGGAATTCAAGGTTTATACCTTCTATTTTTTCTCCCTCCCCATTTTCCCCTCTAATCTCAAACTGTAACCTCTTTTCCATTTCCATATCTCTAAATGGCTCTTGGTTTTCGGATTCGATTTGTAGAAATAAAAATGGAGGACACTATGAATAATGCGATTTTCAACTTTAAAGAACCGAAAAACGAACCGATCCACGGCTACCTTAAAAATAGCAAAGAACGTCTGGCTTTGGAAAAAGAACTGGATAGACAATCATCCGAAATAATCGATATTCCCTTAATTATTGGTGGGAAAGAGATCAGAACGGGAAAAACAGGAAAAGTGGTTATGCCCCATAACCACGGTCACGTCCTGGCAAACTATCATATGGCTACTGAGAAAGAAATCCAAATGGCTATCGATGCTGCCCTAAATGCAAAAACGGACTGGATGAACCTCTCCTGGGTGGAACGCGCCTCGATTATGCTGAAAGCGGCTGAACTGATTTCCGAGAAATACCGCTTTAAACTAAACGCGGCTACCATGCTGGGCCAGGGGAAAAACTGCTTCCAGGCTGAAATCGATTCTGCCTGCGAAGTCATCGACTTCCTTAGATTCAATGCCTATTTTACTTCCCGCATCTACAAAGATCAACCCTCTTCCGCTGTAGATATGATCAACAGACTGGAATACAGACCTCTCGAAGGTTTCATTTTCACAGTCTCCCCCTTCAACTTTACAGCAATCGCTTCTAACCTGAATACTTCCGTTGCCGTTATGGGAAATACCACTGTATGGAAACCGGCCACAACTTCTCTCCTCTCCAATTACACATTAATGGAAATATTCAAAGAAGCGGGTATGCCGGAAGGAGTTATTAATTTTATCCCGGGTCCGGGTTCATTAATAGGCAAAACTGTTCTTGCACATAAAGAAATGGCAGGAATTCATTTCACCGGTTCCACCTCAACCTTCAATACATTATGGAAAATGGCAAGCGAACATGTGGAACGTTATAAATCCTACCCCAAAATAGTTGGAGAAACAGGCGGAAAAGATTTCATCGTTGCTCATTCTTCGGCAGACCCACATGAAGTGGCCACAGCTATTGCCCGGGGTGCTTTCGAATTCCAGGGTCAGAAATGTTCTGCTGCTTCCCGCGCTTATATCCCTACTTCCTTATGGAAAACCGTTAAAGATGATTTACTCCAGATGGTTTCCGAAATGAAAATGGGCGATGTCCGCGATTTTAATAATTTTATCAATGCGGTCATCGATGAGAGCGCTTTTAATACCATTATGGGCTATATCGATAAAGCGAAAAATTCTTCGGAAGTCAAAATTCTCATCGGTGGAGAAGGGGATAAATCCAAAGGATACTTTATCAAACCAACTGTTATTCAAACCGATAATCCACACTTCATCACGATGGAAGAAGAAATTTTCGGACCGGTCATGACCATTTACATATATGATGATGCCAAATATGAAGAGATATTGAAAGTATGTGACTCCACCTCTATTTACGCCTTAACCGGTGCCGTATTTGCCCGGGATAAATATGCCATGGTCGCCGCATGCCGCGCGCTTCGTTATGCAGCAGGCAATTTCTATTTTAATGATAAACCGTCAGGTGCTCTCGTAGGAATGCAGCCCTTCGGCGGTGCGCGTGCTTCCGGTACCAATGATAAATCCGGCAGCCACCTGAACCTGCTGCGTTGGGTTAGCCCTCGAACAATAAAGGAAACCTTGCTCCCTGCTACGGATTTCCGCTATTCTTATATGATGGAATAGACGCATAATAGCGTTTGTTGTAAATGTTAGTGTTTTGGGTACTCATTGGGGACAGGCAATGCCTGTTCCTAACTTTTATTTCCGAAAGGGCAGCGTCTACTCCTGGCGCTGCTCTTTCATTTTTTCCATCGCTTTATCAAACTCTTTCCGCCGTTCAATTTTCAATTGGTCAAATCGTTTTTTCTGTTCATTGGTAAGGAGTTTCTCTATTCCTTTTTCCTTTTCTTCTTCCAATTTGAGCAGTTTATCTGAGAAACTTTCTGTCATCCGCATCCGGCGTATTGCCTGGTCCCTCATCATTTGATCCTGGTCATAATCCTGCATCTGTCCCGGATACTGAGTATTACCCACACCTGATAATTGATTCCGTATAAGGCTGTTATTCATCAATCCTGAAAAACCGCTCATATACTCGTAATCTTCCATATTATTCCCGTCCTGCTTGGGAGTTTGAGAACGTTGAAACCGGATAATGGCCTGAACTTTTTCAGTTTGTTCGGGAGTCAGGATTAAACCTTCTTTCAATGTA
The DNA here is from genome assembly GCA_021817755.1 of Acidobacteriota bacterium. Taxonomy (GTDB): domain Bacteria; phylum Acidobacteriota; class Aminicenantia; order UBA2199; family UBA2199; genus JAKAGC01. Next base: position 2,507 of record JAKAGC010000809.1, read on the forward strand.
AA
>JAKAGC010000810.1 GCA_021817755.1 Acidobacteriota bacterium
ATATAATGCAATCAAACCCGGTAATACAACGAATAATGGAAATATCATTTTGGGAAAAGCTGCAATTAATGGAGTCCGCTGTGCAGCGTTTAGATTTTTGGAAGCAAGAGCTCTCTGTACTACCAGGAAATCGGTACACCAGTACCCGAAAGAGAGGACAAACCCCAATCCGAAAACTATCCCGAACCACTCTATACCCATTGGGTTATTTGAAGCTGAGGTCAATGTACTCCAACTTTTTGTAAATCCCTCGGGTAAACGTGCAGCCAACTGCGACCATCCTCCGACTTCCCGTAATCCCAGATAAGCTAATGGGAATAACCCGAAAACAATAAGAAAAAATTGGACTACTTCATTATATATAGATGATGTTAAACCACCAAAGAAAACATATATTAATACGATAATGGCAGCCACCCAGATGCTTAAATCGAATGACCATCCCAATAGCAAATTAAATATAATTCCCATTGCATACATATTGATACCTGACATTAAAAGAGTCATCAATGCAAATGATATGGCATTCAATCCTCGTGTTTTTTCATCGAATCGAAGCTTTAAATATTCAGGTACTGATCGGGCGCGAGAGCCATAATAGAAAGGCATCATGAACACACCGATGAATATCATGGCGGGTATTGCTCCAATCCAATAAAAATGAACCGTCAAGATTCCATATTTTGCAGAATTAGCAACCATGCCCATGACTTCCAAAGCTCCAAGATTAGCCGCAATAAATGCCAATCCGGTTACCCAGGCAGGTATTGAACGACCTGAAAGGAAGTAATCTTCACTATTTTTAATTGAATTCTTAAGAAAGTAACCAATCCCTAAAACGAATAGAAAATATACCCCGATAATTAAAAAGTCCAGTGTCCCTAATGTCATATGTTCCCTCGCTATGATAATCTCAGGTTTTTTGAACGAAATTGAATCATACCCTTAGATGAAGTAAAAGTCAATATGGATTCTGAAATATCAGATATTTTAACGATGTCTGAATTGAATTCATTTTTGGATAAATGAATATTATGATTTGTATAATTTTTAAAAGCTCTTTTCTTTTGTTTAGAGCCGGTAGATATTTTTCTATTTTTGTTCATTTGAGAAATTGATTCGCTTGTTCTATTGAAATAGATGAATATGATTCTATAGATGACATCAAATCAAAAATGGTTGATTTATTGGATAATAGTGTTTATTCATTTTTTTTTGTGAAATTTTACCGAAATTTCTGTTTCTCAAAGAATGAAGAATATGATATAATAGATCATTAACCATTTTTGTTGGGAGACTGTCCGAATGACATTGTTGAAATTAAGAGCTGATGAGATTAGCAGTAGAAAGAATGGATACTTCTATATTGCTCGAGGACTGGGGGTTCTCGGTTTCAAATATTTAACTAAACCTCATGTTGAAATATCCGAAAAAATTTTTCAAGTCAAAAATGAAAAGACAATTTATATTCATATCCCTCTTCATAAAAGCTTGTGGGAAACCACCGGTATTATGGTTCCATTATTTAATAGAGGTTTAAGGATTCCTTACGCTGGGATGGGGGATAATCTTATCAGGGGTGATATCTTCAGGAAACTGGCTCATAATGTAGGAGTTTTCCTTGTAAAACGTGCTGTAACGCGAAGTCAGATGCTTGAATCAGCCAAAATGCTTAAAGATTATACCATCAGCCATATTGCATATGGATGCGATATTCTAATCTTTCCCGAAGGAACACGTAAAGGAATTCCAAATCACGGACAATATGGTAAATTTTTTCCCACTGCCTTTGAAGCAATGCTTGAATATGAAAAAACCAAAAGTGAAATCGTTAAGCATCATCCTGGTCTTATTGAGTACGATACCTATATCATCCCTTCAAATGTTGATTATTCGAAAGTTCGAGAAGATAGAGAAATGATTGCAGATTATAAAGGAAAACCCCGTACTCTAAGAATTTGGGATTCTATGAAAATGTTGAAAAATATAGGGGATACGTATATTACTTATGGTGATCCCTTAAAAGTAGCCGATTATGTCCATATGGATAGGAAAGAGCTCGCAAATTTTATACGTCAGAAATGTCTTAACCTGGTGAAAATCTTACCCATTAACGTCGTTGCATGGGGAATTGTTAATTCCGTCAGTGAGGACCAGATTCAAATATCGAAAATTCATGATAATATTGCGCAAATCCTCTCGAAACTCTCTCATCTCGAAGAACGTTTCCGGGGATTCAACTCAGGAGATCATCCTGCAAAAATTCTCGCGTCAGTTGCAAAAAATGAACCTTTGTTTCGTGAGAAAAATATCACAATTAAAAACTTAAATTTTTATCGTCTGTATGCAAATTATATTCGTCATTACCTCGAAGAACCTCAATCCAATGTGAACGAGTAACCGTATAAACTTTTTTGACCCTCGCGGTATCATTAAAGGAGAACTTTATTATGACTGCAAATGCAGTGTATGATGTGAAAATATGTAACAGGATTAAAGAGAAATTT
>JAKAGC010000811.1 GCA_021817755.1 Acidobacteriota bacterium
TACCTGCCTATTATGAGGCTTTACAATTTCCCTTATCATGAGATACTCCTTTAGATTGGATGTTATTGTAGCATTGAACAATTAATTTTTCAATTTTATTTTCGATTAATCAGTTTTGGTCGGTTATGAAAGTACCCTTCGAGAAAATTCATTCAATTTGTGGGGATACTGCGTACCCTTTTATATATATGAGTCAAAATTGAAAAATAATGTATTTAATGGTTAATAAAATTAGTGTTAATCTGAGTAATTGGTGGGCATAAAACGAGAGAAAATCAGTGAAATCCGTGGAATCAGTGGTTATAAAAGGTTTTTGAACAATGGAATCGGCAAATCAGTGGTTTTGAAATAGTTTTTAATCAGTGGTTATTTTTTTAAGGTGACGCAGTCGCCCACTAACACCAGCACTAGCACTAACACTCCTTCTAATCAGTGGTTTAATTTGTGGACTGTTTTTAAAAGGTGACGCTGTCACCTTGACTTCGGTATGGATTTCATTTATTATGAATTAATTGAAATGAATGGAGGTAAATATGACGATACAAGCCATCAATCCAGCGACAGATGAACTGATTCAATCTTATGATTCAATGATGGTGGATGAAGTAAATGGGATCATTGAAAAAGCGAATGAAGCCTTTTTAAAATGGAGAAGAACCTCGTTTAAAGAACGTGGGGTTTTAATGAAAAATGCAGGGCGTATTCTTACAGAGAATAAAGAGAAATACGCAAGATTGATGGCTATGGAAATGGGAAAACCGATAAAAGAGGGCCGCGCAGAAGTAACGAAATGTGCGGGGGTTTGCGACTATTATGCGAATAATGCGGAATTCCTGATCAAACCGGAACACGTTATGACAGAAGCCTCTAAAAGTTATGTTGCTTTTCAACCGATTGGTTTGATTTTGGCTGTAATGCCCTGGAATTTTCCTTTCTGGCAGGTATTCCGGTTCGCAGCACCGGCTTTGATGGCTGGGAATACGGGTATCCTGAAACATGCGTCAAATGTTCCAGGATGCGCGTTGGCTATCGAAAATGTCTTTATCGAGGCGGGTTTTCCTGAAGATACCTTCCGTACACTGATGATTGGAAGCGGAATGGTGGAAGGGGTGATCGAAAACAAATTGGTGAAAGGGGTAACGCTAACGGGGAGCACACTGGCAGGAAAAAGTGTGGCAAAGAAAGCAGGGGAGTTGTTGAAAAAATCGGTTCTGGAACTGGGAGGAAGCGATGCATATATAGTGCTGGAGGATGCGGACCTGGAAGAAGCTGTGAATATATGCGTATTTAGTAGGCTGATTAATTCAGGACAGAGCTGTATTGCAGCGAAACGGTTCATTGTGGTGGAAAACGTTTTATCTGAATTCACGGAACTTTTTGTTAAAAAAATGAAGGAAGCGAAGATGGGAGATCCGTTGTTGGAAGAGACAGGGGTAGGACCGCAAGCACGGCGCGACTTAAGGGATGATCTTCATCGACAGGTTAAAGAAAGCATTGAAAAAGGGGCGAAATGTCTGTTGGGTGGGTATATACCGGAAGGAAAAGGGGCATTCTATCCACCGACTGTTCTGGCTGATGTTAAAAAAGGAATGCGGGCTTACGATGAAGAACTGTTCGGCCCTGTGGGGGCGATCATTGGTGTGAAAAACGAAGAAGAAGCCATAAAGGTAGCAAATGATACTGTCTTTGGATTGGGTGGAGCAATATTTACGAAGGATGTAAATAGGGGCGAACGATTGGCAGCAGAGGAAATCGAATCGGGTAGCTGCTTTGTGAATACCTTTGTCCGTTCTGATCCACGGTTACCTTTTGGGGGAATTAAAGAGAGCGGTTATGGTAGAGAACTCTCCCATTATGGGATAAAGGAGTTTTTAAACATTAAAACAGTCTATGTAAAATAAAGGGAAAATTAATCGACTGTTATATCAATTTTCTGGACTTTTTCAGGTTTTTCAGTCTTTTCCCAGGGACGTCGGTACTCGAGTATAAGAGTGATAGTACCGGGTCTAAGTGCTTTGAATTTAAGAATTTCAAATCCGGGAGATCCCATCATTGGGGGTTCTTCGGAATGTTCTTCTTCTGATTTTTTCCCCAGATATTGAATTACGGGATCATCATTCTTTAAATCGTCATTTTCTTTTACATTCCAGGTGAAACCTGTTGTGATATTGGATTCGATTTTAATACGGAAATCTTTACCGGTTAAGACGGAGATTTTATTTTCCGCTCCTGGTGATACGGTAAAAGTAGAACTGTTTTGATCTTCAATGACCATTCCAACCCCCATAGCGAGTACTAAAAAAGAAATGATACAAAACCCGAAAGCAAAAAAAAGTTTTAATTGGAAATGTTTTAAGCCTGCCATTTTAGTATACCTCATTTAGAAAAAAATTAATTCGGGTTAATTATACATGAAAAGGGTAAAAAAGGGAAGCCCCCACGTCTTAGGTGGGAGCTTCCTGCAGATTGGTTACGAAAAAACTAAACCCGTGAAGGTTTGATAAATA
>JAKAGC010000080.1 GCA_021817755.1 Acidobacteriota bacterium
GATTAGAGAGAATGAATCGATTGAGAATTTATTGAAAGAGGAGAGGGCCTGGAATAGAGAGTAAAATTTGGTTGGTTCCGTGGGTATGGCGATGTGGTATCGTTCGACTGAATCTATAAATAATACTGAAGCAATGCTGCTTTCGTGGGAGATAGCATAAAAGAAATCTCCCGTTGCTATTCGTATGCCTTTTTCAGAAATGAATTCTAATGAAATAAGAATGGTTTCAAGGTCAGAACAGGTATTAAAACGGATATTGAGTTTTTTAAAAACAAAACGGTTTAATGGGAAAAAATTGGAGTGGGCTTTTGAATAACAAAATGTGCGAGTCTCAGGTATTTCAAATAGAAGTCGCATTAAACGTGGGAAATATATTAACGGGATATTTTTATTTTTTGTTTGAATCAGGTGTTTTACTCTGTTTTCATCCTCCACTTTTCTTATATATTCAGTAATCAGCGGATGAATGGAATTGAAATTAAAACGTTTTGCAATTGAAGAATTGAATTTTTGGAGAGTACCTCCCGAACCATCTTTGGAAATCGGTATAATCACGGGGTGAATGAGTAAGTCGAGATTGAATCGTTCTATAAATATTGCTAAACCAATTGATGCCGGTTGGTTTTTATTTTTTATTCCTTCTGAATTGAATATACTGTTTTCTAACTCGTATTTGACACGTTTTAAGAAATCTTCGGTGAAATAATCCGGTTTGGCAGGTTTAGCTCTTCTGGGAAATTCTTTCTTTACATTTATTTGCTGTTCTCCTGTCTTAAAATTGAACTGCTCGAATTTTTCCCGTTCTGATTTTTCTTTTTTTCTATGTTCTTCAACCATTTCAAGCATTTTTTTATATTCGGGAAAAATGGTTTCCGGGGATTCGGTAATTGTATTGGAAAAATTTTGCTCAAGGAAAAAACTCACGGTTCGTATGTGAACCAAACGCTTTATTGGGTCTCTATTTTCGGAACTACTGATAATATTTAAACTATTATTTGGTGTATACGTGTTATAAAGGAATAGCAAACTCTCTGTTTCATGGCGTGAGTGGAATGGGTTTTTATAAATATAGAGTAAGTAGTCGCTTCCATTTTCTATATAAACCCCCAATTTGATTATTTTATTATAGTTTAAATTCCATTGAGATAACAGCATCTGATCCCGTTTATCATTTTTATACAAGTGAATAGCGTGGACAATATCTTCGAGCATTACTTTTCCTCTTTTGGTTTCATAAATTAATAGTTTAATATTGTATTATACGTTCTTTTTTACTTTAATCAAGGTATAGCTGATTTTTTTTAAACATAGATTTATCACGCGTGAAGGAATGTATAAATTTTGAAAATTCAGGTTGAAGGATTCGGGATTTTTTGATATAGTATAAACCAATCGAAACGAAATAAACAACATTAGGAGGACATACATATGACCTTTTCCGAATTAGTGAATAAACGGGAAAGTACGCGGAAATATGCATCGAAAATTGTACCCCGTCAATTAATCGATCAGTGCCTGGAATCGGCACGGTTGGCTCCTTCCGCTTGTAATTCTCAACCCTGGTCTTTTATCGTAGTGGACGATGAAAAAACAAAAAACGAAATCGTAGATAAAGCCATGTCCGGCATTTATAAATCCAATGCTTTTGTTAAAACTGCTCCTGTGATTATCATAGCCATTACCGAGCGTTCCACTTATATTGCACGGTTGGGTGGAATGATTCGTGATGTGAAATACAATCTCATTGATATGGGGATTGCTTGTGAACATATCGCATTACATGCCGCTGAATTGGGCCTTGGTACATGCTGGCTCGGTTGGTTTAATGAAAAGGAATTAAAGAAGATTCTCGGTCTCCCCAAATCCACTAATATAGACGTTTTGCTGAGCTTGGGATACCCGGATGAATCGGTGAAACCGAGGCAAAAAGCCCGGAAATCGCTGGATGATATCCGGCGTTATTTGAATAATTGAGGTGTTTTTTTATGGATATCGCAAAGAGGATAAATGAATTGTCTGAAAAATACAGGGATTTTACAGCTCAGAATCTCTCCAATCTCATCCGGGTTAAATCGTTAAGTTGTGGAGAGAAGGAAGTAATCACCGAACTTAAAATCCAGATGGAATCTGCGGGATTCGATGAAGTTAAAATCGATCCGCTTGGTAATTTGATCGGACGTATCGGTAACGGCCCTAAAGTGCTGGCTATCGATGCTCATATGGATACAGTCGATGTGGGGAACCCGGAAAATTGGAACTCCGATCCTTTTTCAGGAGTTATCGTCGATGGTTATGTTCATGGACGCGGTACTGTCGATCAGGAAGGAGGCGCTGCTTCATTTATTACTGCCGGGAGAATTCTGAAAGAACTCGGTTTCGACCGCGACTGGACTGTTTATTTTGTCGGTAGTGTAATGGAAGAAGACTGCGACGGTCTTTGCTGGAAATATATCGTAGAAGAAGATAAAATTAAACCCGATGTGGTGATTTGCACTGAACCCACTCATTTGAATATCTATCGCGGACACAGGGGACGTATGGAAATGGAAGTCTCTTTCAAAGGAATTTCTTCCCATGGCTCCGCCCCCGAACGGGGAAAAAATGCAATCTATATGGCTTCACGTGCTGCTCTCGAAATCGAGAAACTCAATGAACGGCTTAAAACAGATGATTTCCTCGGAAAAGGGAGTATTACCGTAACCGAATTTGTTTCCGGAAGCCCCTCTTTATGCGCTGTGGCAGATTACGCCCGTATTCATCTTGATCGTCGCCTCACATGGGGAGAAACGAAAGAATCCGCCGTGGCTGAAATTGAAGAGATTATAAAAGATATGGATGCCCATGTCGAAGTGCTTCACTATAAAGAAAAATCCTATACCGGTCTCGCATATGGCATGGAAAAATATTATCCGACGTGGAAAATCCCTGAAGACCACCCAATCATTAAAACCGGCGTAAAAGCATTTAAAGATCTTTTCAATGAAGCTCCTCATATAGATAAATGGACTTTCTCCACCAATGCTGTCACTATTAATGGATTTTACGGAATACCCGTCATCGGTTTCGGACCCGGGAATGAAGTGCTTGCCCATGCTCCCAATGAAAAAATTCCCGTCGATGACCTGGTAAAAGCATCTGCATTTTATGCATTGTATGCCTATTATATCCAATAGTATTTAAGGAGGAATCATGAGCAATTTAGCAGAATTCAGACGACTTATCGCAGAGATCGGATTACTTGAAACCAATAATTATGGAAAGGATTTTTTATTAACATGGGAAAGAACTGTACCCGAATTACAACAAATATTATTCACAGCCGAAGGGCTTAAATGGTTGTATGACTTTAATGTATCCGCCCGTTGTTTCGACACCGGATTCGCTGTTTCGCAGTTTAGAGATAAATCCACCCGTACCCGTTTTTCCTTCGGGTTTGCTTCCAGCCTGCTCGGTTTATCCGTTCAGGATCTCGACGAAACCAGCTCCCAGATTTCACATGGTGAGACTGTCCGTGAAACCGCCAATATGATATCATTTCTAACCGATTTTATCGGGATTCGGGATGATATGTTTCTCGGTGCCGGAAATGCCTATATGCGTGAAGTCGGTGCTGCTCTCGATGATGGTTTCGAAAATGGAGTACTTCCTCGCAGACCAGGTATTATTAATCTTCAATGCGATGTAGACCATCCCACCCAAGCAATGGCCGACTTGCTTCATTTAAAAAATTTCTTTGGCTCCCTTGAAGCATTGAAAGGCAAAAAAATAGCCATGACCTGGGCCTATTCGCCTACCTATGGGAAACCTCTTTCCGTACCTCAGGGGATCATCGGATTAATGACTCGTTTCGGTATGGAAGTCACACTCGCTCATCCCGAAGGTTATACGCTAATACCGGAAGTAACGGATATTGCAAAAAAGAATGTCCAGACTCATGGTGGGAAATTTAACGTCGTTCATTCCATGGAAGAAGCTTTTACTGATGCCGATATTGTTTATCCCAAAAGCTGGGCGCCTTATGCCATTATGCAGCAGCGAACCGAATTACTCAAACAAAATGATCGTGAAGGATTGAAAAAACTCGAACAGGAATGTTTGCAACGCAATGCCAATTACAAGAACTGGGAATGCGACGAAGAGAAAATGAAACTTACCAATAATGGCGAAGCACTCTATATGCATTGTTTACCTGCCGATATATCCAATGTTTCGTGCAAGGAAGGCGAAGTATCTGCCGGTGTTTTTGAAAAGTATCGTATTCAAACTTATAAAGAAGCCGGTTTTAAACCTTATATTATCGCAGCAATGATGCTTAATTACAGGTTCAAAAAACCCGGTGAAGTACTGGAAAGTCTTTATAATAGAAATCTACGAAGAGTGATTTGATCTCTTTAACAATGTCAGACCCCTTTTGAAAAAGGGGTCCGACACCCCCTAAAACTTTTGTATATACATTTCTTTAAGATGTGTGTGTTAATTTTAGGACATACTTGAATTTTACCCTCTTTATATGATATAATATTATATCATTGTGCTGCCATTTGATGAAGATTGTCCCCATTTTTCAAAACGAATTAATCCAAGATTTTACCCTATAGATTATTATACAAATACGATTAATAGGAGGAGTAATTTATGAGAATCGATACCATATCACGCCCACAGGACACCATCCGTCAATTTATCCTCGATAGTGTCAACTTACCTGATCTGGATGATGATTTTGATATCTTTGAAACCGGGATTGTCAATTCTTTATTTGCTATCGAACTGATGACATTTCTTGAAAAAGCATTCAATATTAAAGTTACGATGGATGACCTCGATATGGCAAATTTCAAAACTGTTAATACTACAGCCCAATTTGTATTAAATAAGCAGGGAGCTTCCGGTGTTTAACCATCATCTCCTTACTCAACAACAAAAAGCAGATTATAAGCGCTTCCGTGAATATGTGAAGGAGTATGTCGAACCCTTCGCCTCCGAATGGGATAAACAACAGGGCGTGCCTCGAAGTGTTATCGAAAAATGCGCAGAAGCCGGTTTCGTTGGTGGTATTATCCCTAAAGAATACGGCGGCGGTGGGTGGGATACCGTAACTTTTGGGCTCCTAAACGAAGCGTTCGGTGCTGCCAGTTCCTCTCTATGCGGCTTATTTACCGTACAAACCATGGTTGCCATGACCATTTCCCGTTGGGGTTCCGAAGAACAGAAAAAACAATGGCTTGAACCCATGGCCAAAGGTAAAGTCATCGGCTCTTTTGCCATGACTGAACCCAAAGTTGGCAGCGATATCCAATCCATTGAAACCACGTTTACTCCCCAGGGTGAAAACTACCTGCTCAATGGCACCAAACGCTGGATAACCTATTCCGGGCTTGCCGATATTTTTCTCGTGTTCGGAAAAAATGAAGATAAGTCCATGGCTTGTATTATCCCTTCAAATGCTCCAGGCGTAAAAGTGATACCCATTCGAGATATGCTCGGGTTTCGTGGTGCCTATTTATCTCAACTTGAATTCACAGACTGCCTTATCACTCCTTCTGATCTCGTGGGAAAACCCGGTCTTGTAATCGCTTATGTCGCGCCTTATGGTCTTCATTATGGGCGTGTCAGTACCGCATGGTCGTCTACAGGATTGCACCGCGCCTGCGTTGAAACTGCTTCTTCCTATGCTTCTGAACGCCGTCAATTCGGTGAACCCATTATGGAACACGGATTAATCCGTGAACTTCTTACCGATATGGTTGTCGAAATGGAAGCCGCCCGTTCATTGTGTCTTAGCGGATCTATTGCCGATGATGCCCATATGCCCGATGCCATGGAAAAAATCCTGATGGCTAAGTATTATGCATCCCGAGCCGCTTCACGTGCTGCCGCCAATACCATCCAGGCAATGGGCGCAGCCGGATGCCACGAAGAAAACCGCGCCGCTGAATACTATCGAAATGCTAAAATTATGGAAATTATCGAAGGGACTAACCAGGTTCTCCAACGAGTTCTCGGTAAAAGCTTCGCTCGCAAATATAAAAAGAAATCCTGAAAAAAATGACAGATATCTCCCTGGAAGAAACCATAAGATCATTCAATAATACCGGTTACCCTTTTCCTGAAGATAAAACCATCCACAGCTTATTTGAAGAACAAGTAGAACGTACTCCCCATCATATTGCCGCTATGTTTCGCGGTGCCTCATTGACCTATCGTGAATTAAATGAAAAAGCCAATTCTCTTGCATATTTATTAAGGGAAAAAGGAGTCCGTCCTGATGTTATTGTTGGGATTCTGCTTGAACGATCTCTCGAGATGATAGTTGGTATTTTCGCGATATTAAAGGCAGGCGGTGCTTATTTACCCATATCTCCCGCATATCCTGTTCAGCGCGTACAGCATTTATTAAGAGAAAGCGCTGCCCCCATTCTTCTTACTCAAACTCAATTAATCTCTCGTTTTTCAATAGATCCCGATGAAGCTGAAGTCATTCCAATCGATCTCAACGGCCCCGTTTACACATATCCAACCCTGAATCTTCAACCTGTAAATTCACCACATGATCTCGTGTATGTCATTTACACTTCCGGATCTACCGGAAAGCCCAAGGGAGTAGGCGTCGAGCATTATTCTTTAGTTAATCGTTTAAACTGGATGCAGAGGAAGTATCCTATCAGTCTAACTGATACTATATTGCAGAAGACCCCGTATTTTTTTGATGTATCCGTATGGGAGATGTTCTGGTGGTCCATTGTAGGGGCTCGTGTTTCCTTTTTAATACCTGGAGGGGAAAGGTTTCCACAAGCCATTATCGAAACCGTTCAAACTCATTCGGTTACAGTAATGCATTTTGTTCCTTCCATGATGAGTGTTTTTCTCGAGTATCTTAGAAATTCTCAATCTGATATACAACGAATGTCCACTTTAAGGCAGGTTTTCGCAAGTGGTGAAAAATTAACTGTCGCTAATGTGCGGGCATTTTATGATGTACTTTTTATTCAAAATAAAACACAATTAGCCAATTTATACGGACCCACTGAAGCCACAGTCGATGTTACCTATTATGATTGCCCCATGGATGACTCTCTACTTCACACCATCGATAAAATTCCAATCGGAAAACCAATCGACAATACCCAAATGTATATCCTCGGAGAAAATGGAGAATTGCTTCCAGTTGGAGAAACAGGAGAATTATATATCGGAGGAGTTGGAGTCGCACGTGGATATTTGAACAATCCACAGTTGACCTCAGAAAGATTTATTTTATTTAATCCCCAGGGGCTCTTTTTGCAAAAACCGCCCCTCGACCCTGCAAAAACTCCTGATAATAATCCACCCTTAACAGAAAGTTTTAAGGGGGTGCAGGGGGGCGTTTTTCAAAAAGCCCACCTGCTGTACAAAACCGGTGATCTTGCTCGTTGGCTCGATAATGGTAATATCGAGTATCTTGGTAGACAGGATTTCCAGGTCAAAATTCATGGACTCCGGATCGAATTGGGAGAAATTGAATCCGTGCTTTCCCGTCATCCACTAGTTAGGGATTGCGCAGTAATTGTAAAACAATTTTCCCAGAACATTACTCTAATAGTCGGATATATAGTACCAAAGGCAGAGAATGTCTCATCCGGGGAATTGAAAGAATATCTCAAAAATCTCTTGCCTGAGTATATGGTCCCCAATATGTTTGTTATAATGGAGAATTTCCCATTAACTCCAAGTGGGAAAGTAGACAGGAATGCCTTACCTGATCCTTCCGGTTTATTTGGAACTAAGAAATAACTTTAAGAAAATAAACACCTACATTTGCCCGATCAATTCCACCAGACGATTTATTGCGTGAGAAGGTTCCACTTTTTCGATCATTATACCTTTCTTAAAAATAAACCCGTGCTTTTGAGAGAAAGCCAAACCTATATCTGCTTCTTTTGCTTCTCCCGGACCATTTACTTCGCAACCCATAATCGCAGCCGTAATCTTTTTATTCGGATGAAGAGCAGCCAGTAATTTTTCCGCTTCCTTCACCATTGGGATTAGGTCTACGCTAGTTCTTGAACAGGTTGGGCAAGAGATTAGCTCGATTCCTTCGTTTCGCATCCCTGTTACTTTCAAGATTTCTTTAGCCACTTTGATTTCTTCAACCGGGTTGTCAGTTAGAGAAACGCGGATCGTGTTTCCGATGCCGTCTATGAGCAGGCTGCCAATACCGATTGCCGATTTAATCGAACCACTGAAAAACGTTCCTGCTTCTGTAACTCCCAGGTGTAACGGGTAATCGCATGCATCATTCATCAGACGGTAAGCAGAAACTGTTTCTGTTACGTTTGATGATTTCAAGGAAATTTTTATATCAAAGAAGTTGTTCTCTTCGAAGAATTTAATTTTATCCAGGACAGACGCTGTCATTTTTTCAGCCATCGATAAATCGGCAGATAGGTATTTTTTTTCGATGGAGCCTGAATTAACGCCGATGCGGATGGGAATATGGCGATTTGAAGCAGCTTTTAAAATTTCTTTTACTTTTTCTTTGCTTCCGATATTACCCGGGTTGATGCGGATAGCATCGGCTCCTGCGTCTATAGAACCAAGAGCCAGGGATGCATCGAAGTGAATATCAGCCACAACCGGGAGTGGCGATTCTTTCACGATTTTTGCGAAAGAGAATAATGCATCATTTGAAGGAACAGCAATGCGGATGATTTCGCATCCTTCTTTTTCTAACGCGTGGATTTGTTTTAGCGTTGCTTCCCAATCGCAAGTATTTGTCGAGGTCATCGATTGAATGGAGACTCTATGGGTACCGCCGATGCCTACATTGCCGATAAAAAGTTCACGTTTGTTTTTCATAATGTAATTATATAAAAAAATTGAGAATTAATAAACTTGTGTTTTTTTTATATTGACATTCATATTAAATTTGTGATACTATCGATCCATGGATAGAAAGGATTGTGTTGAGAATAAACCGGCGGCCCGGCCCGGAAAGATAAAAAAAATCTATAGAAAATTAGCGCCTAAAATAGGAGGAAACAGATGAAAGTTAAAAAAATCTCAGGAAAATTAATGCTCAATAAGACAACGGTTCAGAATCTGGATAATGATACCATGGATATGGTAAAAGCCGGTTATGTACTTGATAGCAGATATATTTGTACTGTTGCAGGAACGGATTGTTATTGCGTTACCAGACCGCCTGCTTGCACAGACAAGATTGCGTGCTGGTATTAAGCATCTTTTAGTAATATAATTTAAAATCAACCCCTGCACCCGGGCTGTGCAGGGGAAGATTTCCTTTTCTCCATTTTCTATTTATAATAATATGGATTATTTTTTCTACAATGGAATTAAAATTACATAATTATCTTTAGATTATTTCCCCAACCAATGTAAATCCTGACTACATGCAATACCTTTTTCTTTGCAAAATATATCGGTCTCTTTTGTGAATTCTCTTTATGAAATTGTACATGGAATCAAACAATCTATTTTTTCAATTTTTCTGATTTCCTAAAATTTTAAAGAAATTCAATCGCTTACCGCTTATCGAATTTTTTTGAATCCATGTTCTTTACTTTGTTTTTGGTTTTCATTATTTTTAAATCAATTTACTTTTTTTATACTTATTATTGTATATTATTTGGAGCGCTTCTTCAAATATCCCAGACATATAACCGGAATAACGGAAGAGAATTTCTCCTTTTCCATTTACTGCAAAAAAAGAAGGACGATCGAATCCAAATTGAATAATATCATCTCTCGATAATTTAAGGCAATCTGTTGTAATAGGAAATTTTTGTCGATCTAATGATTCATCTGTAAGTAAACAAGAAATAATATCATTTTCAATATTTTCATTTTTAAAAAAATGGTTCCATTCTTCGAGAAAGATTTCACATGTTTTGCATCCAGAAGAAACAACCCCAAAGAAATAATATTTTGGGGAATAGGAAGTGAAATGAAACCACTCAATCTCACCTGAAATTTTTATACCTGAAAAAGTTGATAGTATAGTTAATTGAGATGTGATTTCCGGCTGATGAAAATCGTTTTTAACATTTTTACATTTGTGCCATTGAGAAGAAAGGAAAATGATTAATCCAAATTGAATAACAACAATAGTCATAAAAAAAAATTTCTCAGTTCGTGTCAATTTATAACTCCTTTAAATCCAATACCATTATTCCCCGCTCATCATCTAAGAAGAAAACACGTGTGTCAGAAAAATCGCTTTTTGATTTTATCAATTCTGAGGCTAAATGATTCCTATAAATTAATTGTCCACCTTCTTTAAAAATTAAAATTTCAAAGTAACCTGGGTCAAATAATTTTTTTTGAAATTTTGCTCCCACAATATAATAAATCGATTTTTTTTCAATAATCGAATTAGAGTAT
>JAKAGC010000081.1 GCA_021817755.1 Acidobacteriota bacterium
TTATCAATTGTAATATCATCGATTGTATTAAAATCAATAAAATCATATTCAACCCAATTCCAACTTGTAAGTAGCAAGGATTTCAGGTATGAACCCGCCCATTTCGAATAATTATAAGGAATAGAGTTAGTGCTGGCAATTCGTAATAATTTCATTCCTTTTTGTAAATCACCGTTTTTAATAAAAAAATATGCTTTCCAGCTATCCAGGATAGCAGGTTTCTCTTTGAAAACAGATTTTTGTTCTAATTGACTTAAGATATCGAGAGACTTATCAAATTCTCCATCAAGTGCTAATAGCTGAGCTTTTAGTATTTGAGCATCTTCTGAATGTTCATCCAATTTTAACGCTTCATCAAGATTGAAATATGCTTGATTTTTCATTATTTCTGCCTTAATTTCCCAATCTTTAGCATTTTCTTCATACGTCGGCAACTCTATTTCACTTAATTTTCGAGGAGACGCTTTTCCCTTTTTCTCAACACTTGAAGTTACTCCCACCGCACCACTAGCATTTAAAGATTGAGTGGATGGATTCTGAGTTTTATTCATAGACACAGATGCCTCTCCGGTTATTTCCATTTGAAGATTTGTAGACTCAGTCGCCGCTTCGGTTTTTTCTGTCTGAGTTTGAGTAGAATTTTGAGTCAAAGAATTGTCATCATACTTTAGAAATCCAATGTATTTCTCTGGCCTGGAATAGATAGAGTAAAGGGCTGTTTGGGTTGTTGCCAAATAAAGACGATATACCAAATCGTTTTTACTCTCTTTAATTTTTTGCCCCCAATCGTCCCTCAGTTGAGTAAGTTGATTGAGTATTTCATTCAGAGCATGAAAACGATTTTTATACAAATCGATAACCTTTGCTTCATTCGATGTAAAAAGAGCGTTGAAGCGCTGAACTGGATACGATAATTCTTCCAACTTTTCCAAACATTCCTGAGTGGATTTTTGTAGTTCAAGTTTGTCTCTTGTGTTATACACAGCTGACAAATGAGGTGAAATAGCAATAAAAGCCAAAACAATAAATAGACAGACACATGTTTTTTTTAGTTTACTCATAGTTTCTCCTTTTTTATTTTAATTTTAAAATTTACTATTACAATAATTTCATCAGTTGGTAATATGCCCCTCACACTACACCTACCAATCTCTATATCATCTTCATTCAAACTAAGTTTTTCAGAATGGTTTTGATTATATTCCTCAATTGCCTTTTTAATTGCATTATCACATGCTTCATTCTGGTTTTTTCCGATTCCTTCAGCAGTAAGCGGTATTTCCACGATGATAAAATCCTTATGATTAACTTTATTTTCACTAGTAGGTTTCTTTTTTTCTACTTTTGTATTTTCTGTGTTTCTAATACCCAATTTTTTACTATTATCCTGACTAATAATGCTTTTTGAATTAGTTGTATATTTGCGATTTAAATCAGGACGTAAGCTTTCAAAATTCATAACTGTTTTTATTTCTGGGAATAATAAAAATACGAACGTCAAAACTATAATAACCATACTTAAAATTTTAATCCCTTCAGCAGTTTTTCGTTTTATATTTATTTTTGATTTGGAATCGATAAAAATAATATTAAAGACCGATAAAGTGGGAATTAATATTTGAAGAAATGAATTAGATGCCCAATATGATTTTAAAAAACAGTTATAAGTTTTTAAAACGATCGGGAAAAAAAGAATGAATAGAAATATCTGAAAAATCAATTTTGCAGGTTGATTTGTACAATATCTAATACTTCGAATAAAAAAGTCTTTTAAAAAATTTTTTAACCCATCCGTCTTAAATTTTTGAAACGACTCTTTTAGGTTTTCCAAAGAAATTAAAATTAAGTATAGTGCTTCAAGTAAAATGATTATGCAAAACGCAATCAACTCAACTTCAATAAAACGATCTATGAAGTTGGAATCTCTCACAAATAATTTTAAAATAGGTTCCGATACTAGCAAGACTATATTAAGTAACCAGTATTGGAAGTTTATATATTCAAATATTTTATTTTTTTCTTTTTTGAGAACAGGAATAGTTGTCGTATTACTATACCGATAGGTATTCTGGGTAGGTTTTTCAATAATGGACCGCCCAACGGGTATTTCCTGGATAAAACCCGGATATGAAGGTTTTTTTTCATTTTGCAGGATGAATGTATTATCCGGATCCACTCCATCTTTTACCAATAAGTCCGGGATATCGGCTTCCGATATGTTCTCAAATAATAATGCGGTTCTACCCTGTTCGAATGCTTTTTTAACAGAACAACCAAAACCGATAGCCCTATAGAATGCAGCGGAGAAAACAATAGCAGCATTATCAGTAATGGTTGATTTCATTCCAATTACACAATCGATAACATTTCGAATGGCAAGTGCCTGTACCTTTGAATAACAGGCATTTAAAATTACAACACGAATATTATCTTTTAAAGTTTCAAATAAAGTATTAATTGCATTGGCACTTACAGGTTTGGGGTTTCCTGTTTTATCGAGAAGCAAAAGCTCCCCCGCAGATGTGCCATGTGCACTAAAATGCACAATATGCGGTTTATATTCATTCAATTTCTGAAGAAGATCATCTGGCTGCGCTGCCATTGAAGGAATCAAAACGATTGAATCACGATGTTTCGATCTACGAATTTTCTCAGTAATTTCCCGGATTTCATCTTCCAGGTTTAAACGTGTCATGAGCATAGGATTTGCCGCAAAGAAGAGCGCTTCAATTTTTTCCATTTGGAATACTCCTAATTAATGTTTTCTTATCAGGTTCTTATAAACTCGAAAGTTCTTCGATGCTCATTCCGGCTCATTATCCCTTAATTCTATTTTTACATTGGCTGCTATATCCGATAAAAAAAGATTGGGAGGAATTCTAAATGTCCAGGCAGAATTAGCTCTACAATATAAAATTTTTATATTAGAATCGGATATTACATTTATAAAAAAATTCTCTATTTTCTCATTTTTAGGTTCTCTAATAATTAAAGCAGCTTCAGGATTCGGGATACCGACTTTTACTCGGCTTTCCTTTTCCAAAGTTATTTCCAGATCAAAAATCCCCCTTTCAACCTCTCTAAAAATTTTTACGTTTCTAAATGAAGAATTTTTCACAAGAATATCGGCACTATTTGCCATCTGTAACCTCCTTTTGGTTAAACGCTTTACTCAATTTGTTTAGTTACAGATTATATTCGATGATGAAAATCGGTTCATTCGCTTAAGTACCAAAAACTTATGGTAAAGTTCCATCTTTGAAAATGCCTTATAATTGTAGATTTTCAAATTGAATTATTTAAAAAATACCTGGAAAAAGATAAAGAAATTTGACTAATTGAAACTATAAAATTATTACTCTGATTCTGATTCCGTCACTTTATATTGATGGGGAGAGACATGGAATTTTTTTTTGAAACATTCCGAAAAATAAGAAGGAGTGGAAAAACCCACAGCCATAGCAACTTCAGTAACATTTCCGAAATTCTTTTTTAACAATTGTGCTGCTCTTTCCAGACGGTAAGATTGGATAAATTCCATTGGATTTTCTCCGGTTAACGCTTTCACTTTCCTGAATAATGTGGTACGTCCCATTAAAAGTTTTCTATGCAATACATCGATATCCAGGTCTGTACTTGATAAATTCTCTTCTATTATTTGTTGGAAATCCTTAAGAAATTGATCATCCTGTGAAGAGACAGTTATTTCAGCCGGTAATAACATTTTCCGGCGTTGAATTTTTAACTGTAATTGCCGTCTTAACTCGATTAGATTTCGGATTCGAGCTAGTAATATCTGAGTATTAAACGGTTTTGTCACGTAATCATCTGCCCCAGTATCCAAACCACGTATAACACTCTCCTCAGATACCCTTGCAGTTAATAAAATAATGGGAATGTGACTGGTTGCCATATCCTTCTTTAATATTTTGCATAATTCGAATCCCTCTTTCCCAGGCATCATAATATCGCTAAGTATCAAATCGGGAATAATTGCCCTTGCTTTCTGAATTCCTTCATCTCCATCGATGGCTTCAACAACTTCATATTTTTCAGCCCGCAGAGGTCCACTTATATATTGCCTCATATCAGCATTATCCTCTACAACCAGGATAACTTGTTGTTCCTGTTCAGAAATTTTTTTCTCTTGTGATTTATCTTTAACTGATACTATTTTTTTATTTGATGTATCCAGTTTATCTAATTCTTCAGGTGTACCCCCCTCCACACTTTCAAGCTCAACGCTCTCTATATTAGATAGTAATTTTTCTATATTAAAGGAAATGACGGGAGTGGTGGACGAAATTTCATCCATTTCCAGGTGAGTAGACCCGGAAGGCAAACGAATAATAAATTCAGTACCTTTTCCCTCATGGCTAAAAACTTCTATTGTACCTTTATGCAACTGAATAATTTCTTTAGATAAGGCAAGCCCGAGTCCTGTACCACGGTATTGAGCCGTGTTTCTGTTGTCAGCCTGATAAAAACGGTCAAAAATATAATCCAATTCCTCCTCCGGTATTCCTGTTCCGGTATCTTTCACAGAAATCAAAACATCGCCGTTAGAGATATTACCCTCATTTATTCCGGAAGGTGCAAAAGAGAGAGATATAGTGATGCTTCCACCCTGTGGAGTAAACTTTATTGCATTTATAAGGAGATTATACATAACTTCCTCCATTCTATGGGGATCAAAAAAAAGGAATAATTCTTTTTCTGCGGAAATCATTTTTAATTCAAGGTGATTCTTCTGGACCAGGACCTCAAATGCGTTTATAATTCCTTTCAGAAATACTACTAAATCCAGGTGTACCGTATTTAATTTCATTTTTCCGCTATCAACACGCGAGAGATCCAATAATTGATTTATTAAATTCAACAACCGTTGTGCATTTCGAAGCATCAAACGGAAATCTTTTTTCTGCTGCTTATCATCACTAATTGACAACATCTGTTCCAGAGGACTTATAATCAACGTTAAAGGGGTTCGAAATTCATGTGAGATATTGGCAAAAAACCGAGATTTCACCTTGTCCATTTCCTTTAATCTTTCAGACTGATCGCTTAATTGCCGGTTTTTTTCATTAATTTCTTTCGTCCGGTCCTTGACAGCTTGTTCCAATTTCTTTTTTTCTTTTATCAATTTTGCAGACCGTAGTTGTACAACAGTGTAAGTTGTTAAGATTAACCCTGCACCATAAAAAAAAAACGCCCACCAGGTTAGAAACCAAGGGGGTAAAATCTTAAAACAATATTCTGCATCCTGTCCTATTTCACCATAAACATTCCGCGCTTGTACCCGAAAAGAATAATTCCCAGGACTTAAATTTGAAAAATTCTTCCGTGTGTTTTTACTCCACTTAGACCATCTATCTTGGTATCCATTAAGAATATAACGATACTCCGTTTCTGTTTCCGCTTCAAAAAAGGGAGCAGCAAACTCAAAATCGAGATAACGATTTTTATATTCAAGTATTTTTGTATTTACTTGAGATGCCTTACCGATTTGGTTTGTCCATCCTCCAAATAGTTGAGCTTCCGTTTTCCGGTTTTCATTGGTTACTACCTTTCGAATCAAGGTAGGAAATGTTTGTTTTTTATCTCTGATTTTAGTTGTATCGATTCTTATCAAACCTTCTAATCCGGCGAGCCAAATAGACTTCCCTTTCGGATCGGAATAGATAGAATTTATTGTGGTTATTGGAATTCTTAAAAAAGGCCGTAAATCGATATCATAACTTCCGTCACCTCTGGGAATAGCCCGGAAATTTCCTGTTTTTGATTGAACCCATAAATTATTCTCTTCATCTTCTACATACTGAAAAATGGGTATACCATTCACTCCTCCTGCAAATTCCTGGCCCAATACCGCTGAGGGTGATATGGTATATTTAAGCGAATCAGGTTTAAATAATCCTTTATTTGTACTTAAAATTACATTTCCGTTTATGGTAGATGTAAAAATATTATTAATGGTGTATTTAGTTGGTGTAGAATAATGCGAAATATTTGGTGAATCGGTGTTAATAGGCGCAGTAATTTTGGTTAGCCGGTTAGATGACGTACTTAACCATAGATTCCCATTTCTATCTTCCGTAATGCTTTTTATTGGATTTTGTATTTGAGGGAATTGTTTTTCAACAACCCATTGCCCATTTTTATACGACAAGATACTTAAGCCGTTTACCATTCCACACCAGACCCTATTGGGATAATACGTTGATAATAATAATACAGTAGACATCCCCGCAGTAACTAATCGAGTGCGGTTGTTTTGAATTTGAAATATGCCATCATCTGTTGCAGCCAATATGGAATCATCCACTGAAATTAAATTGGTGCAGTTTGCATGGATTGAATTGACAGTTTGAAATTTTAATAACGACTGATAATAGTATAGACCTTTTTCCGTACCGACATAAAGGTTATTCTGATGCCGGAGAACTGATAAAACAATACCATTTAAACCGGTCCGTTTATCAAAAATGGAAATGGGCGAGCCGAATTCAATTTTTGTAATCCCATTATCTAAGCATAACCACAAATTTCCTTCTTTATCCTGAAACACAGAATTAACTCTTTCATCTTGTAATCCGAAATTCTTATCGAAAATTGAAATAATCTGTCCTTTAGAATTTATAACAATAAGGCCTCCACCCAATGTTGCAAGGGCGAATTTGGGAGTATTGGATTGAAGCCGGATACCTTGTGAAAGTTTATTATTTTTTAGATAAAGATCTGCCTCTGTTTTGAAAAAAACTGCACTTTTTCCATCATATAGGTATAATCCTTTGGAATGGGTTCCAATAAGAAAGCGATTTGTATTATTTTCAAATGGTACCATCATCTCAACCTTTTCATTGGTAAATTGTTCACCTCCAGGTATCAATTGAGTTTCATCACCATTTATTTTCATTAGTCCTATCTCTGATTGTTGAACATAATATTCATGCATGCATTCAAATGCAGATATAAATTTCCCGGGAATATTACTCATCGTGTTATTTTTCGTATTCCATTTAAAAAGATTATCTGTTGTCTGAAAATAAACATTATCCTTTATGGCATGTATTTGCCTTATGGAGAAAGATTTCTTTGCAGGTCCTTTGATATAGTTTAATAAAGAAATATAATACAATTGTCCTTCCGAAGTTGAGGTCAGGTAACCAATTTTATTTATTCCTCCTAAATATATAGTTCCTTCCTCATCAATGGCAATAGATCTGACTAAAGCATTCCCTTGTGTAGCAATAATTCGCCAACTTACACCGTCATATTCAAGGATTCCGCCATTAGTGGCGACATGGAGTAATCCATTCTTTGACTGTAGTATCTGCCAATTTTGGGTTTGACGATAATATTCCGAGTAATTATAATTCTTTAGAAATTTGAACCCCTCTTCCTGGCAAAAGACACTTAATTCTGTTGAAATACCAAGACTTAAAACAATAATAATTAATACAACCCAAATAAATATGGGAATATTTTTTATTAGCTCTGATTTAACTTTCATTGATTTTGGTTCTATTTTGGTGTTTTTCATATGGATATCTTCTATAGACCTCTTTTGGACTTAAAAATTAAGATATTATAGATATCACACAGGGTAGTAAAAATCAAACCAAAATATCAGAATTCTATTTGAAATTATAAATATGAGCTTTATATATGTCTTTTTGGATTATTTTTTGTAAAAAAACTTTAAAATACATTGAGGAAGTATTAGCAATGAAGATAGAATTGTTTTTTTATAATTCCTCTTACCCATGATCATTTCACTTACTCGTTTCCGAGCAGAAAGATCAATACAGGCAAGACGAACGGCAAATTCCATACGCTCTTTTGTTTTATAAATTGTATTTCTCAGATTAAATCCCCAAAAATTCAAATCATATCCGAATGCTTTTTTCCACTTTTGTTGATATAAAGATAGCGATAGATTATGTTTAATATTATTAAAGATGCTTTCAGCAGCCAATTGCCCACTTTTTATACTGTAATAAATTCCTTCCCCAGTAACAGGACTGACAAAACCTGCTGCATCTCCAACTAGTAATATATTTCCAAATACTGTTTCTCTCGCAGTATGTTTGAATGGGAGTGGATAAACTCGCGGACTATTTAAAACCAAGCCTTGGGGAATAATATGAGCCACTCTTAAGGTATTTAAAAAAGAGTCATACGCATTCTTGATTTTAACCTGATTAAGCAAGGACGCGGTACACCCAACCCCGATATTGATATAACCATCTTTGGTAAAACACCAACCGTAACCATTGGGCACTGCACCAAAAAAAATACCGAGGGTTTTCGGAGTAAATCCTGATTCTGAATCGTTCAATAGATTGTTATCGATTTCAGACTCGGAATTCATACAAATAGCAAGGTAGTCTTTCTCATTCTGAGGGCATATAGCTTGAAGGTAATTACCGTTTTTATCTTTGATATGTTTAATTAACCGGTTATCCTGTAGTCCGCAGGCAAGAATGACGAACCTTCCGGTTACTGCCTGCTCTTTCTGCCCGGCGGAGATTACATCGACAGTGTACATTCCTCCTAAAGTGAGAATTATAGAAATCGCTTTTGTTTCATACCGGATATCGGTGCCTGCATTTTGTGCATCCCGAACCAGTGCTTGGTCAAAAACCCTACGCAGAACAAAACTACCCTGATTTTTAACAAATCGAAAACTTTTCAAATCCGGGCTATATACACGAAGTTCCTCTATCCTGCAATTAATTGCATTTCGAGCATTCTCACCCAGAAGCGGCAGGCATCGATCAGACAATGCACCACCGCATGGTTTATCTCGACTTTGTACTTGTTTTTCTAACAGTATAGTCTTTAATCCCAGCTTTGAACAATGATAGGCGCTAGAAGCACCGGCAGGACCACCACCGATTACTATAACATCATATTCCATATTTCGATTATACTGGTTTGATTCAATAATTTCAAGACAAATCATAATTAACTTCCCGGAGCCATGAACCCAGATTCGATATTATTAAATATAGTGTTTTACTTTATTTCATTCATCAGGCAAAAGGATTTCAAATGCTCATTTATCAAAAAGTAGATCCTTTTTTTCTCTTTATCCGGTTTGATGTTGAGAATTCCTTTTTGACCCAAACGTTTTGACTGAGATACTATCGTCTTTTCGTTTCTTTATTAGTCATTACAAGAAAGTCAAACATTCCGGGAGATCGATTGAGTTTGTCAAGCTGATTTCTTTTTAAACTCAAAAAATAAATATATAATTATTATAATAATTTCATAAAAAAAAATTTTATTCTTGACTATTAAACTTCTTGTATGTTAACCTATACAAAGCCTGCCTTGGAGGAATATATGAAAGTAATATTATCAACAAAATGGTGGATAGGAATTTGTATCTTTTTAATCCTCACGTCGTACTTTTTAATCCCTTGTTCTGCAAATAAGAGTTGCGGGGGAGGGAAAATTGCCGGTTGCAACACAGGAACATGTACCGGCGGTTCGTGTTCTCAGACTGCATGGGGAGTAACCTGCTCATGTGATGGCAGAACAACCGAGGATTATTGCCCTATTTACTAAATAGTTTTAAATGAATAAGGCTAAAGCATTTCTATCTTTTAAAGCATTTCTATATATTTTTTTTATTTCCCTTTCGGGAATCCTAATTCAAAACTTTCAAGATGCTCCACAGATTCAATCGAATTTATCGGTAACGATCATTCCAGTAAATAAAGATGTGATCTATCATTCTGGTGTGAAACTGGATTCCTTTATCGATTATCGAACACATCTTCATCCGGGTTTTATTAAACAGGAAATGAGCGGTCATCCCATAAAATTGAGAGAACCTCTTCCTCTTGAATTATCTGACGAATCCCCGGTTATTTTTGGAGAAGAAGAAAACTCTGATGGAACAACTGGGTTATTGTCGGAAATACGTTGCATGGGAATCGATTCCAGAGAGAATCTAATCATAATTGACTGGAATCAATCTTCGATTCTCCGATTTAATAAAAACGGAACTCCATTACCCTTTATTGGTCGCGAAGGTCCAGGTGGCCCCGGAGATTTTCTCATTCCTGCAGCATTAACTATTTCCAGCAATGACACACTTCTCATCTTTGATCAACAGTTGGAGAGATTTAGTTTAATTTCTAACGAGCTAAAATGTACAACTAATTTCCGGTTTACTCATTATTTAACTTCTGACTGGCTTTATTCCGATTCTCATAACAATGTATACTGTATGATTTCGGATTATTCGGAATCGAACCGATTACGCTGGCAATCCCTTGATAGATTTGATTTATCCGGTCAAAATAAAACAACTATCGCATCATATAACTGGCAAGATTATAAAGGTTCAGTATGGGGCTG
>JAKAGC010000082.1 GCA_021817755.1 Acidobacteriota bacterium
GGACAACAAGCATTCGGTATCGGGTGTAAACGGTAAATAAGGTAAGTTCAATGAGTAAAACGCAACCTGGGACCCCATAATTTAATACTACTGGGTTTAATTTTACTCCAATCAATATCAAGAAATTTTTTTATACTGAAGGGGCGGCCAGCCGGCCGCCCCTTATAAAATCCATACTTTTCAATGAAACTAATTCTATTTAACTAATTATTAAGTAACAAAATAGAAAATCTTTCCAATAACCTCTACCAGCAAATTAATTGACTGCAATGTTCCGTGACAGGACACATAGCGTAAGGTTCCGTATTACACCCATCACAAGTAATCACGCCAGATGTCTCATCCGGTGGAATATACCCCGCCTGAATACGCTTTTTTTCTTCCGTTTCCAGATTTACCAGAGTAATTTTGCTAATAGATAGTTTTTTTCCATGCACTTTTGCTTTCATAATAGATCTCCTTTATAATTGAATATAAATTAATCGCTTTGTAATGATTTTCGGAAAATCTCTTCCGCTTTCTTTTTTTTGGCTTGTTCCAATTCCTTAGCCATCAGAAACCGTTCATCTACTTTTTGTTTTTTTTCTCTCTCTTTTAAAAGTAAATCATCGAAAGAAGAATGAACTTTTTTTTCCGATTTTTTGTGCTGGACAACTACCTTTAAATCGACATCCACCCATACCGAGGAGTGGCACTCTGGACACTCGACTTCAATTATATTAGCCATGCTTTTATTTTAATACAAATCCAGATGAATTTCAATATTTCTTACTATTTTCCCCTATTATAAAACTTGAATTCCATAATATAACGGCTTATTTCTTAACAAATTCCGTTATATCTTCCTCCGAATAATATGAATAGAAAAAAGTTTTCCCAGGTAAAATTTCTTCCTTTCCATTTTTCCACTTCACATTTACTTTGTCAAGAATTGGAATAATTCGAATCATTCCGTCATAACAGAAGAGATTCAACCGGTTCTTTCCCTTCCCTATGGTTAATGTAATTCCTGGCATACTGATTACCAGTGTTCTGTTTTCAATTGTTTTATCTAAAAGAATATGCCCCTTAAAAAAATCCAGAACAACAGAACCGTCGGGTTCTTTCACCTGCGAAATTTTCGATTCGATAAAAGTAATAACCCTTATTCCATCCCATTGTGATATTTCTTTTCCCCGTGGAACATCAGGAAGTCCTACACGGAAATTCCTGGCATTTTCTTTATGAATTTCATTAAGTGTGAGTACTGATGAAAGGAAATCCGAATAAAAAAGCGTCAATAGTATAAAAATACCCAGAAATATTACAGTAATAAATAAAGTTCTTAAATAGTACTTTTCACCGATAGGAGCTTTAAATTCTATGGAATCCCATATCTTTTTAAAATACGGGTCATCGGGAGGAGCAGGTAAACCTTCCTGGAATACCTGCTCCAGATTATCTTTTACATTATTGTTACGGGGCAATTGTTTCAAACCGATTAAAAGTCGAAACCGATCCAGAAATTAACACCTTGATAGGCTCTCCTCTTAAAGTCGGTTCTCCATACCCAATCAAAGTGCATGGGGTAACCCAGGAAAAAGAACTGAAGACCGAATCCATAAGATGAAATCGCATCCTGAAGTCGAAGTCCATTATCTTTTTGGAAAATCCTGAAATCCTGACCATCAAACCATGCACCGCCGAAATCAAAGAAAAATGTTCCACGTAAAGGCCCAATCAAACCCAGGGGAGTAGCAGCGAGATGAACTAGTGGGAAACGAAATTCGGCATTAAACAAGAATAGATTTTCCCCTGCGAGGCCTCTGTATGGAACTCCTCTCAAGGTATTATTTCCACCTGTCCAAGAAATATATGAATTCTTTCCACCCGCTTTTGAACCATAAGCTCGAAAAGCCAGTAATGTATTATTGTCCAATCGAAGATATTTCCTCGCATCCAGACTCACTACATAAGCATCCTGGAATTTATTGCCTACTTTAATGTATTTTTCAAAAGTTAAATTAAAAGTCCCTCCTCTATTCGGTCCGTAATTAGCAAACAGAGTGGTTTCGTTTACAAGTGAAACCCTTAATGGCAAAGCCCACCCTGAGAAAAACTGACCGTATGAGGTATCGGGTATATCGTAATATTCGGTAAAATTTTCTTTTTGTTTATAAATCGCTGCCGTCATTTCCAATCGAGTTGACCGGCTAAATGGATAAAACACACCCACTTCACCTCCATACATACTACGTAGTGTAAGATAATCACCATAATAGTATTGATTATAAAAATAAACATCCTGGAATGAGAAGAAGTGTGCATAAAGTTGTAGTCTGTGTTTTAGATTTAAATATGTCAGGTGATATGAACGGTATCCGTAAAATGTGGATAATAACATTGAAAATTCATTGTCTCCGAATAAATCTGTTAGAGTCAATTCCGTATATCCCGATACTCCACCATCAGTACCAACAGCAATATTTATAGGGGGAAGAGACTTCACATACAATTTCCCCAAACCTGAGTATTTCCCTTTGTACTCTATCCCTAATCCAGTAGTGTCCACAGCTTCTGTTTCTTTTTTTGTCAGAAGATCAGTGTCTATCATTTTCAATTCAATATTTTTTGTTTCTTCGGGTTTTGATATATCTTTTTTAAACAGAACAAACTGGCCTTTATAATATGAGGATATTACCAGCATGTCTTTTTCTCCCGGTATCTCGATCGGGAAAAAATTACCGGTTTTAACATCAGTATACCGATTCATTATGCTATCTTTCAGATCGATCGAATTGATATTGTAACTTCCTAATTCATTCGAACTGTAAAAAATATAACGGGAATCGCTTGAGAAAGAAGGAGTGATATCATTAAATTCCCCGAAGGTCACCTGTTTGGACATGTCGGGATTATCCATCATGCCATAAAATATCTTATAATGCCCGTTGATTTTAGCCGAATATACAATTTGTTTTCCGTCTTCGGAGATATCGAATGCTTTAATAAACAATAATCCATTTGTAAGTTTGATTGTTTTCCCACTCGATAAATCCATAGAATAGAGATAGGATTTAGTATATTCCTGTCCTGTAAAGTAAATTTTATTCTCATCAAGAGGATTAAATACCGGTGATGACGGTTCTTGAATTCCTTCTATTTTAATCCGTTTCTGCATTTCATTACTCAGTACATCATAAATAACCAGGTAATTATCCAATTCTTTCCGGGCGAAAAAGGCAATCGAATTACTTTTTTTATTCCAGGAGAAAGATAATCCTTCCGTCGGATCAAATTTGAGATTAATATTATCATATTTTGTGGTAAACCCAGGAGTAATCCGTTTTATGACTTTTCCATCCTTCATTGAAATCAATACTATTTCCAATTGATAAGTCCTAAGGCTAACCGTCAATATAGCAACCAATTCCCCTGAAGGAGATACCTGGTGTGTAAAGGTATAAGCATAAGGAAGATCGGGACCGATAATATAACTGTATTCTTCCGGAGATTCTTTCGCAAAAAATGGTTTAAAACGCTCTCTGAGATATTTACCAAATTCATAATTGAACATCTTCGGAGTTAAATCGATTCCCTTTAATGCATCTGATCTGGAAGCAAAACGGAGAATCCCCCCACTTTTAGTGGAAAGAAGAAGTTTTTTGATCCCGCGTTTCCCATATTTGGCTTCCAAAAATTCATAGATAATATGTCCGAAATCGTAAGGGATTATACGGTCATTGTAATACTCGGTTTCAAGATCTCCATTCTTTCCCATTTGTGGAATGCGATCTGATAGCACCATATCTCGTACCGTCAGGAGATTAAATTCTCCCCACTCACCTGTCATGAATTCTGAAAATCCTTCCATGATCCATAATGGAGGTGATACATACCGGGACGAAGGTCCTATTATTTCATATTCAAATAAATGAGTAAGTTCATGAGTAATTGTCGTTGCCAATTCATCAAATGGGGCATCTCCCTGGATAACAACACGATAAGTCGTAGATTCTGCAAATGCGAGCGCTCCAGGGGGAACATAACCCACAATATTTGTTTGCTCAAAATCAATATGGGTCGAATAAAAAATAAGTGGAATTTTTTCTTTTATCTTTACACCCAGGTAATCGGATAGTTTAGTATAAGAAAACTCCGCAGCCTTGGAAATCTTATTTACTAGAGCTTTTTCTGCCGTATAATAATAAATTTTGAAGTGTGGAGTTTCAACATACTGCCAGTCGAAAGACTGCCGCATCACTTTATTCTTCCCGTAATAAAACTCATATTGCGGGTATACGAAGGATGTAAGGATGAAAACAAATACCAGCACAACTACATATTTAAATTTGATTTGATTTATTTGTGGTTTCATGTTTAATCCTTTTTATAAAATCAAGTATCTCCTTTCTGTTCTTTTCGCCCGTATCAATTTAAGAACCAATTGGTTGGAAACATTAAAAAACATATTATCAAAATTGAATTTTGGGCTATTCGGATCAGCTTCTGCCATTTTTTCCTCGAAGGATTCTTTAAACAACGGGTTATTGTCTGTTCCATTTTTAATTGTAATAGATATACTCATTAACCAATGTTGAATATTTATAAAAGAACGTTTTTTGCTTCCTTTTTCATCTTTTCCTTCTTCTATTTTACTTCGTTCCTTTATTTCCATTTTAATAGTACCTTCGATTATAAGCGAATTGGGAGGAAGTTTCCCATCCCCATATTTTTCATCGCTCCATGGTTCGATATTTTTATTAATCGCTTTTCCCAGGTCATTTAGGAAGAAAGTATGGAGCGTATCTACCGGGTTGTAGTTTTTAATAGGAGGTTCTACAACTATATCTTTGTAGATAACCTTATCGAATTTCTCGAAGGGAATCGCACTGAATTCCGGGATTTCTACCCGAACTTCTACACGATTACTCCGGGTTTTTGAACACCCGCCAACGAGTAAAATTGCCAAAACGATTACCGCAACAATTGAAAGTGTTGTTTTACTTTTTTTCATCTTCATTCTTCTTCGAAAGCTTATTAAGCCTGGTTAAATTACCCTGGATCGTCGAATCTCCGGGAGCCAGAGTCAATGCCTTTTTATACATCTTTTCCGCGTCATCCAACCGGCCCATATTTTCCAGTGCAACTGCCATATTATTATAGACTGATGCTGTTTCCATACCCTGGGTACGAGCCTTTTCCCACCGAAAATATGCCTCTTTCCATAATCCTTGTTGTGCCAATTTGTTGGCAAAATCGAATTCGCTTTTGATAGCTTGCCGGTGAGATGAACAACCGATTAAAATCATTACCGCTAAACCGATTGAAATCCATTTTACTTTCACGATAACCTCCGCGAATTAGAATTATATTTTAAAAAAAATTTTTTTTCAATTTATCCCAATACTTACATTTTTTTTTTGTTGTTCTTCAGTTCTCATGTAATTTTTAAATTCGAAAAACCAGGAAGGAATTTCACCAGAACCAGGTTCATTTAATTTCATCAAGTGAAGAATTTTTCCCAGGGTTTCATCGCTAATGTAATGTTCCATAATACAGGCATCTTTTTGAGCGATTTCCGGATTTACTTGCAAAAAATCAGTAAAAAAACCAGTCAGAACTTTATGCTTTTCATAAACAAATTCCGCCATTTTAGTTCCGCTAGGAGTACAATCAATGTAACCATAATGCTCATGGATGATATACCCCGCCTCTTCTAATTTTCTGAGTGCACCTATGACAGATGCGGTTCTGACCTTCAATCGTTCTACGATATCTTTTACGCGAACGACTTTCTTCTCTTGAGAAACCATATAAATTGCTTCCAGATAATCTTCAAGGCTTCGGCTCAATTTTTCCATAAATATGCCTCCTTGCTGTTCTCAAAAAGTATATAGTTGTGACTACTATTTGTCAATATAGTAATTGGGTTTTTTATTTTTTTTTGAAAAATATCTGACTATCCCGGAGTTGAGTGTAAATCAACCCCGGGATATAACGCCGAAGGCTATATTTGAACGATAATGTTGTTTTTTAATTAGTAATTTAGCGATTAACTTCAACAAAAACCTGAGAAGCATACTGACCATACAGAAACGCTTCTGCATATTGACTTGTTATGTGCCACATTAATTCTGTATCGGGGAATTTATCCAACCTTAGCTGTTGATCTGCCGATTCAAGGAGGTTAAGTATGCTTTCCGATTGAGAGATAAAATTCTCTATTAATCCTCTAATATCTCCTTTGGATAAATAAAATTTCACATCTTTAAACACATTACTGTTTAAATTATGGGAAACACGAAATACCCCGTAATTAAAAGTTTTTAAATCATGAATCATGCTTCTGTTATAACCTTGATTATCGATTACTCTTATTAATGCAGTGTAATACGAAAGGGATTGATTCATTGCATCGATTGCCCCACTGATTGAAGATTTTAATACGGAAAAATTCGTTCCTACAGTAGTGGACATGTCGATTTGATATAATACGTCCATATAAAGGGAATATGATTTTGCATAAAGACCGGATGCAATTTCAGTATCGGGAAATTTCCTGAGCAATGGTTGTGAGCTTTCATCTTGGATGGCTTGATCGATATCCTGAAATAGAATTGCGGGATATGAAGAAATACCAAGGAAAACCAGTAAAAGAACTCCCATGATAACCCTGACAGCGTTTGATTTAATGCTATGGATCATGATTTCCTCCTATCAACGATCTTTTGGTCTATTTTCAATAAACCTTTCAAGTATATAACATTATAAAAAGAATGTAAATATTTTTCACGATATTTTTAATTTTACAAAAATATTTTTTTGCTACTTGACTTATTTTTCCCATTCTATTAAAACTCTTTATTGATAAAAAACATATCTATTTATTTGGTGACAAATTTATGAGTTTAAAAGGCAATCTTGAATCATTTTTTTTATCCAGTATCCTACAATTGCTCCAAAATGATAAAAAAACAGGTATTCTCCTGGTGAAAAATGCAGCAGATGAAGCTCAGCTCATCCTTCAAGAAGGCGAAATCATCTATGCAATGAGCAATCATAAAGAGGCCAGACTGGGAAATATTGTCCTTAATAAAGGCATAATAACACGGGATCAATTGGAAATTTGCCTTAATGAAGGTAAACAAAAAAAGCAAGCTCTTGGAAAAATCCTTGTAGAAAAAGGACTTATCAATTTAGATCAACTGAAACGGCTTATTCAAATACAGGTCGAAGAAATATTATATCTCATTCTTTCCTGGGAATTCGGTGAATTCGATTACAAAGATGTCACAGTAGATCTTTCAGGGTTAATTGTGACTCAAGTCGATATCACATCGATCATCCTTGAAGCCGCTCGTCGAAAAGATGAAATGACCGAGTTAAAATTTCATATTCCTCATAATGGAGTCATATTTAAAGTTGTTTCCGA
Source organism: Acidobacteriota bacterium (assembly GCA_021817755.1). GTDB lineage: Bacteria > Acidobacteriota > Aminicenantia > UBA2199 > UBA2199 > JAKAGC01. The sequence goes on from JAKAGC010000082.1 coordinate 7,415, forward strand.
TTCCGACATTAGTTCAGAAATTAAACCCGGTACAATCGAATGGAATATTCTCAGTTTATTAGATGGGAAACGCAATACCGGGGATATTATTGAACTTAGTGGTTTAGGTAGGTACGAAGTTTACAAAATTCTAATCTCTCTTATTTCTATGAAAATAATTCAACGAAAAGAAGAATCCCTCGCAGAATTTCCTCCCGAAAGAACCGATGATTCAGACCTCATCTCACTTTATAATCGCATTCTTCATATAATATGGCTAAACCTCGAATCAGAAATCGGTAAAGAAACCACTGCACTTTTTAAAGATTGCAAACCCGACACTTTGCCCGGTCAACCTGATCCCCTAAAAAATTTTATCCCCAATCGGTTAATATCTGTTACACCTGGTTTACAATCTCAATTTATAGATATTATAAATCGTTTCCTACTCAATTTATTAAATCGAATCCCCGATGTTCTAGCCGTGCTTCCTACTATGAAAATACTTGAAGAAATCGAATCCGTGCTCCCGGCTATCTCTCAATTTTCAGCTCAGCTAAATTTCAAAAATACTATTATCGATGATGTAAAAAAAATCGTTGATAGAGTTGCACAGGAAATCGTAGAAAGAGAAAAACGTAAAGATAAACCTGCAAGAATTGTTTCAATTCTAAAGCAGAAGCAATGACCCATAATCCTGAATTTTTATTTTACCAACCAAAAATTAAATTCTTTCATTTGGAGGCTTGATATGAATATTTGGAAAATCCCCATGTGTTTATCAATTTTCATTTTAGCTATCGGGACTCAAATCCCGTTATACAGTGAGATTCATGCTGATCTTGTTCTAATCAACGGAAAAATTATTACAATGGAAGATAACGCACCTTTTGCCGAATCCCTTGCTATTAAAAATGGAAAAATTATCGCTATCGGAAGTAACTCTCAAATCAAACCCTTTATTTCAAAGGAAACTCGCATTATCGATTTGGAAGGAAAAACAGCAATGCCTGGTCTTATTGATTCACATGGACATTTTGGCGGATTGGGCGAGTCCCTGGTGAAATTGGATCTCCGAACCGCTAAAAACTGGGATGAAATTATTTCTATGATTAAAAATGCTGTTAAAAAAGCAAAACCTGGTGAATGGATTCTCGGACGTGGATGGCATCAGGAAAAATGGGATAAACCTCCTTCCCCCGGCCTTGACGGGTTACCCATCCATGACCCAGTTAGTGAACTAACCCCAAATAATCCCGTATTTTTAGAGCATGCCAGTGGACATTCTGTATTTGTAAATAAACGTGCCATGGAATTGGCTCAAATCGACGCAAAAACCCCCAATCCTGAAGGTGGAGAAATTATTAAAAATAAATCCGGGCAGCCCATAGGAATTTTTCTTGAAAATGCAATGATTCCATTCGATAACGCAATCAATCGATATCGGTTACAACAATCCCCCTCGCAGATTAAAGAACAAAAAATAAAAGAATTAATGTTAGCAGATCAAGCCTGTCTCCAAAATGGGATTACATCATTTCATGATGCTGGAAGCTCTTTCCAAACAATTGATCTGTACCGGGAACTATTTCAGCAAAAAAAATTAAATGTTCGGCTCAATGTCATGATTTCAGAATCCAATGAAGCACTATCAAAGAAAATCTCACAGTACAGGTTAATAGGATTATATGACAATCATTTAACTGTACGCAGTATCAAACGACTCATCGATGGTGCACTTGGATCTCACAGCGCCTGGCTTCTACAACCTTATGACAGCCTTCCCGGTAGTACAGGATTAAATACCGAATCTATCCAGAATATGAAAGAAACGGCTCAATTGGCAATTGAAAATGGATTCCAGGTGTGCACTCACGCTATCGGTGACCGTGCCAACCGAGAAACCCTTAATATTTATGAAGAAGCTTTTAAGGCTCATCCCGATAAAACAGATCTCCGCTGGAGGATTGAGCACGCACAACATATTGATTCCATAGATATCCCAAGATTCGGAAAGCTTCATATTATTGCTGCCATGCAGACCATCCATTGCACTTCTGATGGTCCTTGGGTTATCAAACGACTTGGTGAAAAAAGATCGAAAGAGGGCGCTTACCCGTGGCGTAAACTTATCGATTCCCAGGCAATTATTTGTAACGGTACCGATGTTCCAGTCGAATCTGTAGACCCAATGGCCAATATTTATGCAGCAGTTACACGCAAAATGAAAGACGGAAAAGTATTTTTCGGAGAACAATGTATGACTCGGCTCGAAGCCCTTCGGTCATATACTATAAATGGTGCATATGCCTCTTTCGAAGAAAATATAAAGGGATCTCTTGCCCTTGGAAAACTCGCTGATATTATTGTAATTTCCAAAGATATCTTAACTGTTCCCGCTGAAGAAATCCCTCAGATTAAAGTGCTCTATACAATTATCGGGGGTGTTGTTCACCAAATCCGTTAATATCTTTATTTCATTAGTTTAGAGTTTCGATTGTTTCCCGGTAAATTACATTTCGTTTTTTAAGTTCTTCGAGGATGAAGTGAACACATTCGCTATGTTCTCCGATCATTTCCGGCGGGCAAATTCCTTTACGCTCGAATAGTCCTTTATCAAGTAATCGAACCGTAGCAGTTGCCGTATACCCTGTCGTCCGTGCCATGGAAAGAGTCTTTGTTTCTATATCATATCGATCCAGTAGATCATACGTATAACGTAGATGTTCTCCCCCTTTTTTCCCTGAAATCGTTACTTTCATAACAGTGATGTCCCCTTCACTTGAATTCATCTCCCACATTGGGAACAATAATTTTGCCGTAAAATCTAATGGACGAATCTTTATCCCGTTTAATTCAATTTCATCTTTGTTAAAGAATCCCGTTTCTCTTAATATCGCCATTTTCTCGAT
>JAKAGC010000083.1 GCA_021817755.1 Acidobacteriota bacterium
CCCCGATCATTTTTTACTAATGAATGGAGATCTACTTACCGATCTGAATTTTGTTGATATTTATAACCATCATATCTCTTCCGGTGCCCTTGTCACAATCGGAACTTACACACGAAAAGTTGGCATCGATTTCGGCGTAGTGGAAATCGATAATAATCGCGTTTCCGGTTTTGTTGAAAAACCAACTTATGAATACAATGTTAGTATGGGGGTATATGTTTTTAATCGTAACGTGATGGATTTTGTTCCCAGGAATAAGCCCTATGGGTTCGATCAATTAATGCTGGATTTACTGGCTGCCAATCAGGATATTCATGTTTATCCGTTTAGCGGGTATTGGCTCGATATCGGGAGGCCCGAAGATTTCGACCGCGCCAACCACGATATCGAATGCGGTTATTTTCCGCTTAGTTAATTCTAGTTTTAATATTAAAATATATATTGCAATTGAATATAAGATCGCCGTTCTTCGCTTTTTCGTAAAAAGTCTTCTACCTGACCACGCCGTTTAATTTGATCCAGACCCACTGCTAATTGAAGAGGAGTTCCCGGAATACGATATCCCAGGCTCAATTTAAAAAGAAGCCGCCGGTCTGTAAGATTAAAATCATTCCCTGCCGGTATATCGCTTTGATAGCGATCATGGCCTTCGATGGAATTAAAATAATGGTATTTCAACCGTCCACGTAATTCAAGGTTTGAATAATTCAGTTGGAGCATGGAAGAAAGCGTAACTCCAAAGGCATAATAATAATTATAAGATTCCAGTGTACATTTCGTTTTCGATACCTCGTTTAATTCCGAATAATCCTTGTACGCATGAGAATGGATCAACCCGAAATCAATAAAAGCATCTGTTATAAAGTGAAGCTGGAAATTTTTACGAAACAAGGAGAAATCAAAACTCGGACCAATCAGGTTAATTATCGTATATTTATCCCTTCGGTCCGGGATGGCCGGGTTATTATTGGCAGCTGATTCTTCCGAGAGTCTATCGATGCTGTTATTAACGATATCAAAAGCGCTTGCTGCACCGATAAACATACTGTATCCCTCTTTTTCACCTGAATTCCGATTGAAATAATCTTCCGATGAATTCGATCCCTTTAAAGCTTCACTGGAATCCGTACTCTGAATATTTTGAGAGAAGTAACCGAATAATACGGATTTGGCGAATAAATTAAATTCATAAATTCCTCTTTTATTAAGAGTCAATCCCCCATCAATTTCCGTAAATAGTGTATCTTTCAATTTTAAATTCGCTGCTCCCGGTTCTCCGTATTCCGGGATATTCATTAATTGGGATTCAAATCCAACTTGAATAAAAGAATCTGAGCTCGTTCTTGCTACTCGATCGAATCTTGGACCAACAGTTAAACGGCAATCATGCCACATTTGTCCATCCGGCAATGAATATTCCCCTCTGTATTTCTTTCCTCCGATAAATTCATTAAGAGCCATAATCGGGTTTGAAAGAAACCGGGCGGCTTTATTGAATATCGTCGGTTTTCCGGAACGGAAGAAACGTCCCAATTGATAAAACGATTCACCGATGCTCAGCCCTCCGATCGGCGTTGTTACCATATCGTTCAATGAAATCACTTCTTTGAATTCCACCAATGATTCCCAAAGAAAGGATGCACCGAAGGTCATTAAAAATGATTGCGTCTTATTTAAATGATTATCTCGTGCATAGTTATAATACATCGAACCAGCAAGAGAATGAGTCCAGTTAAATTCAAAGGTATTCGAATCGAATCGAAAACCATCCAATTCAAAGATACGTTTTTTTTGATCTTTCCAGGTAAAGTGATATTCCCAGTCTTCTTTCATTACATCCTGACGGATCCAGTAGCTGGAAGTTGCATAAACAAAATGACCTGCATACTCTAATAATGCACGAGTAAACCTTTTTTGGTATTTTAAATTCAAAAAATTCGGTAATTCCGGTGCAGTACCACGGATATTCACCACCGGTAATTGGAAGAAAGGGTTAAAATAGCAATGACTTATTTCGGCGATCTGGTTATACCGGGATAATGCCACATCTCGATCCGGTTGGATTAATGTTTCCGGTTTCTGATCATCCGGGAATAATTGGAAGGTACTACTTACTACTAAAAAACAAAAGAATAATACTAATATAAATCGTTTCAGCTTGTTCATTTTTCCCACGCAATTGATTTGAAACCACATAATATCACACTTTTCAAACGAAGTCAATTTTAAGCATAGACCCGTCCATCCTTCTTTTCGGAATATGCAAATTAACCTTTAGTAAAATATTAAGTATTTCTATTTAGAAATAATCGATAATTAATTAAAAACTCCCGGAATAACCGTGTTGCAGTATTTGCATTTATTTCTATTCATACCCACTATTTCTACCGAATATTGCATCCGCTCGATCAGTAATTTCTTACAAGAAGGGCAATAGGTATTCTCCGAATCAGAAAAAAGATTCCCCACATATGCGAATTTTACTCCATTATCCATCGCAATTTTCCTGGCTCTTTGCAATGTTTCAGGCGGTGTGGGAGGAATATTTTTCAACATAAAGGTCGGATAATACCGAGAAAAATGAAGCGGTACATCACTTCCCAACTCCTTTACTATCCATTTGGTCATTGAACCAATTTCATCTTTTCCGTCATTCAACGTCGGTATTAACAGTACCACTATCTCAAACCATATTTTTTCTTCCTTAAGTACTTTTAAGGTATTCAATACCGGTTTCAACTCTCCGGCACAAATATCCCGGTAAAACGACTCCGTAAAGGCTTTTAAATCGATTTTAACAGCCCCCAGGTATTTACACAATTCCCTCATCGGTTTTTCCTGGATGAAACCATTGGAAACCATTATATTGGGTACTCCTTTTTTCTTTCCTTCAATCGCACAATCCAGGAGATACTCAAAGAAAACAACCGGTTCCGTATAGGTATGGGCAACTGTTTTACAATTACGCTCTTTTGCGATATCGATCACAGCAGGAGGAAGCAATTTAATACTTTTCACTTGCTCCGGTCTCTTTTGCGAGATTTCCCAATTCTGACAAAACTTACACACAAAATTACATCCCGCAGTTGCAAGGGAAAACGCCGAAGTCGTCGGGAAATAATGAAAAAACGGTTTCTTTTCGATTGGGTCTACATTTAATGAACAGGGGTTTCCATATACCAGCGTATGATATACCCCACCCCTATTTTCACGAACCCCACAGGTTCCTCGTTCCAGGTCTGCTACACGGCATTCATGCGGGCATAGCTTACAGGTGATTTTTTTGTCTCCCATTTTTTCATAGTACTTTGCTTCACGCACAAATAACCCGTCTTCTTTTGCCGGAAAAAGAGCCGGTGTCCCAATGAAAGGTAACGCACAAGCCGAACACGCAACCGCTGTATTTTTTATAAAAGAGCGTCTCGAAATCCCATTACTCATGATTTCTCTCCTTCGATTTTCCCCAGGCCCAATTTACCCCCAGTAAAAATATATACCGGTTCACGCCCCGCTTCTTTTAATGTATTTAACCCCGAATTCTTCCGCCCTGTTTCTATTAATTGCCACCCCGCATAATCCAATGCTACCGGATCGCGGGAAACCAGTAATCCACCGTACTCCCATGCATATTTCGGGAAAAACGCCGGGCCATTGTGAACCTGCACCCGCGTGGCATCACATACGATTAATCGAAGTTTATTCCGTATTAACGGGTGAGTGCTTAACTCCGCCACATAGGGATTGCAATTATTCCGGTGAAATTTATTCGGATTGTATATCGCACCGTAAAAATTTTTCATTCCTGCCGATACTCCCGAAAGATCATGATCCTTTAGCACCGGTACATTGATTAATGCATCCACCCGCTCCATGATCCAGCTAAACCGGGTTCCCACACTACCCGCAAATTCGATCGTTTCAAGGTATCCATCATTTCCCAGGAAATCTGTCCCCACCACATTCAAACCTTTGAATAACGGATTGGAAGAAGAAAACCCCGCTCTTTCCAATTCCCGTTCTGTCCGTTCCCAGATATAGATATTGCTTTCCTTTATCCCACAAAGTTTTAATCCATTTACAATCGCCAGCACCAATCCCACACTGGAAGATAACGGTTTACCCGGAAGACAACTTAATTTTAATCCCACTTTTTCATCAGAAGCAAAAAGAGATTTCCAGGCAGAAACTGCCGTAGGTTTTCCCGTAATTTTCATCACTCCCTGATCCAGGAAGGGAATAATGTTTTCTTTCGGAACATCATTATTTACCCGCTTTAATTTCTCCGAACACATCGATATCACGGATGGTTTATCCATAACCCCGGAATCATTCGGATTTGTATCAAAAGCTGGTAACAGAGATGGGAAAGCAAGTGCTGCCGATATCCCCGCAGCAGATGAAAGCAATGCTTTCCCGAATTGTCTGCGGGAAATGTCCGTCATTTTCCCTGCTCCCCTTCACTGAATACAAGTGCCTGGAAAACGTGAAACTCCATTTCACGTGATTTATATGAATTCGAATTCAGACCTGCTTTTAAACACAACTGCCCCAGGAATTGATCCAGGTTCCAACCCGTTTCCGTTGCTACCTGCGGTAAAAAGACCGCCTGGTAATACCCCATACGAATCACCACTCCATCCGTTCCCAGACGAATCGATTTGTAATTCTCAATTTGTTTAAGCGGTGTCATAACAGATATCTCTATATCGATCTTCGATAACTCATTTTTCTTTAATTGTGGAAACCGTGTATCTTCGAATGCCGCATTTAATGCATTATTTCTTACTCCTTCCCATAAAGGAGAAACTCCGATAATATTTCCGATACATCCCCGCAATTCCCCGTGTTTTCTTAAAGTTACAAATACTCCCGATTTTTCCAATAGTGTCGGTGTAAGTGGAAACCGGCTTTCGATCTCTTCCCAGGTAATGGATTTCCCTTCAAAATTGTCTTCCAGTGTTTGCCTGGCAATAAATAACAGTGTCTTTTTTTCTTGTGCCGTAAGCCCTGAAGATGGTTGTGCAAGTTCAACCCCTCCATCCGGCGATGGCATTATCCCCGGAAAGGAATTCCAACTCGATGCCGAAGATCTTTTATTCGCCATAGATATTCCCGTTTGAGAAACAGGCGTTTTGTAAAAGACAAATGCCCCGTAACTCACACTAAATGTATAATCATTCCCCGAATCTCCCGATTTATAATAATCCACCAGTTCCACTTTATTTGCGGATTGCGTGTCTTTAAGTATGGACATTAACACCCCTACCGGGATGAATCCACACATTGTGATCCCCGTTTTTTCCCGGTATTTCCAATATCCATCCATATCCATTTTTTTTATCAAATCGAACATTCCATTATCCAGGGCAGTCAGGTTCTCTTTGATTTTCGTTTTAAATGGCGCGTATCCGTAAGCATTTCCATAATGCGTAAAATCCGAACTCGCAATAATCAGAGTTCCATCATTTACAAATTTCTTTAGAATTTGAGCCACACGTTCTACATCTTTCGGCTCAAGATAGCCAAAGAGAATAGGAACAATTTTGTACCCCTTATTTTTGTTTTTCTCCATTATATATTGTAAGAATGGAAGATGCGCTTCAATGGAGTGTTCATTTTGCATGATTTCATTATCTTTTCGGAAGAATTTCTCTTTTGCCAGTTTCGAGGTAATTTCCGTATCTATTGGAATCAATCCAAGCGGAGTACTGTCGTACTTAAAATCTCCCACCGCAGCACCGTAAAACGCCCCCCGGTGCGATACTCCCATTATGATAACCCGTTCGATTTCTCCGTGATTTTCCAGTTGTTTGTAGGCATTCGCCGCACATTGTCCCGAATAAGCATAACCCGCATGCGGGCCCACCAATCCTTTTATCTCTCCTGTAACCGGTTTCAATGTGGCCTTGGAAAACAACCCGTCCAATACCTGTCTTAATTCTTCGGGAGAAGCCGGATACCAGGGGCCTGTTGTTAAATATTTACGTGTATCGTTTACCCCTTGAATAGGGTTGGGGAGTATAAAAACTATCAATCCGAGGAAAAGAAATATAGCCCATCGCTTTAGCATAGTCATTTTTTCCTCCTAAACGACATGATGTCGTCATTATCACGTAATCGACCCTTACGTAATTGTTAAATCACTATACCGATAATTCAAAGAATTTATAGGATATTTTCCGGGGATAGTATCGAATAGCTTCAGATGGGAGGGGAGAATCACATATCCCCGGTTAATCTCCTAAAATAATAAGCATCCGGCAAGGTAACCCGAAAGAGAAAGGAGTGCATTCCGCCAGGCATCATAATAATAAAAATTACTTCCCAGCGCATATGAATAGGCAAATTCGGCAAGTGCAGCAGTCGCCGCAATCAGTAAAAACGGGATAAACGATTTTGTTTTCTTGCTTTCTACCGCTGGAATCAATCCCGCCGTAAACAGTTGAAGCACTCCCAGTTTGAAGATTAGGCCAGGTTGAGAAAAGAGAAAAAATGCCGTTAACCCTCCGCTCAATAACCAGCCTGAAATTTCGTAGTTACTTTTTACCAGTACTTTGATCAGTAACACAAGAAAGAAGGCCAGGAACAGCCCGTATATGATATACAAAGCGAAATTCCTGCCTGTCCATCCTGTCACTGCTTTTTCCACTTTAAAATGGAAATAATGGAGAACGACCACGATAATCGAAAATATAATTGAAAATTTGTATTTGCCCATGATCGTTACCTCTATTACCAATTAATCGGTTTCTGTTTCCGATTCGTCTTTATCCCTGGTGTTCGCAGTAGGAACAACATTTTTTCCTGTGCTGGCAAGGATTTTATCCATAATTTTCAACCGGATTTCTTCATAGAGTTTCGGTTGATCTTCCATTAATTTCGTTACAGATGCTTTTCCCTGTCCCAATTTTTCATCCCCATAAGAGTACCAGGAACCCGTCTTGGAGATAATGCCGTGCAATGCGCCCAGGTCTACCACATCCCCTTCGCGGGAAATACCCTTACCGAAAAGCAGATCCACTTCTGTTTCTCTGAAAGGAGGTGACACTTTGTTTTTAACGATTTTAATCTTCGTACGGCCTCCGATAATATCGTTACCGCTTTTCAAGGTCAAGACTTTTCGTACTTCGATACGCAGGGATGAATAGAATTTAAGAGCTTTACCACCCGTAGTTGTTTCCGGGTTTCCCACAAACATACCGATTTTTTCTCTCATCTGGTTGAGGAAGATAAATACCGTTTTGGAGCGGGACACAATTGCCGTAAGTTTTCGGAGGGCCTGGCTCATTAAACGGGCCTGCAATCCCATATGGCTGTCTCCCATATCTCCTTCCAATTCTGCTTTCGGAACAAGAGCCGCCACCGAGTCGATGACGATTATATCCACTCCGCCCGATCTTACCAGGATTTCAGCAATTTCCAGAGCCTGTTCCCCATAATCCGGCTGCGAAATATAGAGTTCATCGATATTCACTCCCAGTTTCTGTGCATAGGTCGGATCAAGCGCGTGTTCTGCATCGATGAAAGCCGCATGTCCACCTGCTTTCTGTGCTTCTGCGATCGCTTGAAGCGCTATTGTCGTTTTACCTGATGATTCCGGTCCGTAAACCTCAATTACTCGTCCCTTCGGAAGTCCTCCCACACCCGTTATGATATCGAGGGATAAACAACCCGTGGAAATCACCGGGATTTCCTCTCTAGTCCGGCCCCCCAACTGCATGATGGAACCCTTTCCGAATTGTTTTTCGATCTGGGAAACTGCATTTTTCAGTGACGATTCTTTCTGGTTTGTATCGTTCATTCTTCCCTCCGAATTTTGATTTTCAATCTCTTAATTTTCATATTTATTTATTTCCTTTACATGTACCACTTACCTGGCCATATATTCGATTTTCTCGAAAGCATCGTCATCTTTACGGTAGGATTCGATCAATTCTCTCAAAGAATTGAGCATACCCACTATATCGTTTTCGATTTCAACCCGCTTGAATTTCAGGTTCCTGATTTCGTCTTTTAATTCCCGCTGCCTATCTATAGCGCTGTTGATAATCGTTTCTGCTTTGATTTCCGCTTCTTTCACTACCAGGTCTGCCTCACGTTGGGCATTTAATTTGATTTCGTGTGAAAATTTTTGTGCTGAAATTAATGTCTCACGCAAAACATCTTCCCGTTTCTGCAACTGGGACAGTTTTTCCCTTACCCGTTCCAGTTCTTTTTTCATGTTTTCCCGGTCCAATACTTCATTTTCAAGCGATTGAGCCGCTTGAACCATCAATTGGTTTACTTCATCTTTATCATAGCCTTTTACTTTTATGGTAAATTTCTGGCTTAAAATATCTTGAGGTGTTAATTTCATTTTCCTCCCTCCCTTTTTACGTTACATACCGTAAGCTATTCTAATTAAAAGGCGGGTTATTCCCTGATCCAGGAGTGATAGGACGATTATAATGATAATAGGAGAAATATCGATTCCGTTTATAACGGCAAATGGAATATGGCGGTGTACCAGGCGGAACACCGGATCTGTTATGCGAGCCAGCCAGTAAAAAAAAGCATTACGTGGAACAGGCCCCATCCATGACATCAGGGAGCGGATAATAATAATGATAATATAAGCTTGAATCGCGTAATGAATGATACGAATGAGATTTAAGATGAGACTATTGTCAATCACTTCACCCGTCTCCCAAAGAGGGCTGTTCCGATTCTAACGATAGTCGCTCCTTCTTCGACGGCGATTTCATAATCATTACTCATTCCCATGGACAGGTGTTTTACATTAAAATTAGCAAGATTCAGACTATTGATCTCTTCTTTTAATTCACGCAGTTTTCTGAAGTGGCCCCGTATCTCTTCCGGGTCATCTGAAACCGGTGGAATGCACATTAACCCTGTAATTTTTACCCTGTCGAGAAGAGCAATATATTTTAGGGCTTTTTTAAGCCCATCTATCGTAAAACCCGATTTATTTTTTTCATCACCAATATTGATTTCGATAAAAACTTCAATTTCTTTCGCTACTCGTTTATGGATATGTTCAAGGGATTTCACACCATCCACAGATTGAATAAAATCAAAACTCTTGAGGATACGGTTTATTTTATTTTTTTGCAGTTTCCCGATGAAATGCCATTTGATATCTATGTCTTTTAATTGCGCTTGATGAAGATCCGCTTCTTGTGTTTTATTTTCACCGATCAATTTTATCCCGCACTTAAAGGCTTCCTCGATGCGTTCCGAGGATTGACCTTTTGCAACTCCCATTACCTGTACTTCGGATGCATTTCTGCCAACCCTCTGACATGCCTTCTTGATGTTTTTAACGATTTTTTCGTAGTTTTCTTTTATTGTCATCGCCAACAACCCTCTTTTTTTGCAAAGATAATAATCATATTACATTATATACCATTTTGAAGAAAAATTCTAACAATTTGCTAGACTTTTTTTCCAAATTTTTTCATCCCACGCCGTAAAAGATGAATTGGCCTCATATAAAGTAAATCCATGTTCTATCCATTATTCTTTCTCTATTATTGACATTCCTATAGGCAAATCCTATAATAATATCTTTAACAATATCCAATTCAAAGGAGAATGATTTAACTGAATATATATGGCTATTATGAACCAGGACCATTTATCCCCTATCCTACCCCCGAATTCCCGTGAAAAAATTAAACCTCCTATTCTGTCCACTCCGTTACTAAATGCGCTCATTCTTTCCATATCCATCGCATTCGTATTCAATTACATCTCAATTTCTTATTTCATTTATACATTAATTCCTATACTTGAAGCACTATATCTCACCGGGACCATTTTTCTTTATGGATTTTTTATCATGTCTATTTTCTCACCCCATCCCCGTAAATACCGCCTCAAAAACTACACCAATCAGTCAAGTCAATCGTTTATTACCTCTTTTTCAACCGGATTACTATTCACTACATTATTTTTTCTTATTACCGCATATTTTGGAATAATCAATAAACCTATTATTTTTCTATTTTTTATTTGTCCCATTTTCATATTTATTTCCTTCTTACCCCGTAAAAAAACATTATCCTTTTTCACATCCCAGGTCACAGTTTTTTTTAAAAGACCTCTTTCCCATTACCTTGTGCTTCTATTTCCCTTGATATATGCATTACTCCCCCCAGCCGCAGGTTTTTTCCCCCCTTATACCAATTTAATTCTTCAAAACCATGGAATCTCTTCTCTTAATTTACACATAGGTGCAGGAAGCTCATTGTTTTATGATTTCGTACTTATTCCCGCCCGGTTTATCAGTCCCAATGTTCCC
>JAKAGC010000084.1 GCA_021817755.1 Acidobacteriota bacterium
TCCGATCTTGAATAGGTATATTTTTCCATGTACTCCGACATATCGATCCGGATTAAACTATTTTCAGAACCATAAAGGACTCGTGCGATTGCAAGTGCAGTTTCTGTTTTTCCCACACCCGTAGGACCGATAAACAAGAATACACCTTCCGGCCTTCCTTTTTTTATATCATAATTCAGCTTCGCTGTCGTGATACAGGCATGAATCCGGCTCATTGCTTCATCCTGCCCTACGATCTCTTTTTCAAGATTTTCTTTCAAATGTGTTAGCCGGTCATGAAGCGAAAGCGGCATATTGGATTGAGGCAAATTCAACATATCCGAAACCACTTCCGAAATATCCGAAGCTTTAATCTCATAATCTCTCGAATTTTCTGCCGATAATCGATATCTTACTTTTGCCAGTGCTCGTTCCAGGATTAAAATTGCCGAATCCGGACACCGTTTCTCCCGGATATCCCGTTTTGCACATTCGATTACCTGGTCGATCACATTCCCTGATACAACGATTTTTTCTTTCAAAAAAATCCGTTCTGAATGGTTTATCAGTATATCACGGACATCTGTTTCCGACATTTCATTTACTGTTACTTTCTGGAAAAATCCCATTAAAACCGTATCTTTCTCGATATTATTTTTATATTCTTCGTAATTTGTAGTTGCAATCACCTGGATGGATTTGTCTCTCAAAAAAGATTTTAATATATTGATAAAATCAACTGTAGTGGCGCGTGGCGTACCACTGGCAATCATCATGTGAACATCTTCCAGTACCAGGATCGCTTTCTGTCCTTTAAAGTCTGTTAATAACTTCACCACTTTTTCTTCGAATTGCCCACGGTACTTTGAACCTGTTAATAACGAAACATAGTTAATCTCTCTTAAGCGTTTCTCTTTTAATACTTCCGGGACTTCGTTATTTAATATTTTCATCCCAAGTAAACGAATGAGAGACGTTTTACCCACTCCGCTGTCTCCAACCAATAAAAGATTTCGGCGAGTATCCGACAGCATTATTTCGATCATCTGGCGCATCTCTTTTTCTCTCATCAAAAATTTATCATCTGCCTGGATAATGCTGTCCATTATATCGAAAAAATATTCGCTTTTATCTTTCGATAATTGTTGCCGGTTTCGTTCAACAGCTTCCCGGACTTTCTTCATCTTTTCCGCTACTTTCTTATCCTGCGTCAATTTCAATACTTTTTCATAGAAATTGAGAGCGACTTCCAGATCTTCTTCTTTATAATAGACATCCCCCATTATTTCATATCCCTCTGCATAGTAGGGATAAAGCATCAAGAAATTCTGGATCAATTTTTTAACATCCATTGTCCGGTTCAGGTTTACCAGGTTTTTAATTTGCAGCAAGTAAACCAGCGGTAAATCCAATGAATCAAAAGCCAGGTCTTTCAAAATTGTATAACTCTCCTGGAACTGGTGCTCGTTATAATAATTAAGCGCGCTTTCAATTCGTGGGTATATTTCCAATAAAATACTTTTCTGATTATTTAATTTATGCTTTAATACATTCGCAGTGGCAAAATCGAAATTGGAAACCGCAAATTCAAAAACCTTCAAATCATATTGCTGATTTTCCATAATAAATTGTTGCCCACTTTCCAGGTTTGTATATTCCAGGTAACCATGAGTTTTATTTACATTCGAAAGGAACCAATTTTTTTCTTCCCGGTTCAGTATAAACGGCGATATACTAAAACTGATATAACTATTTGAATAGAGCAGTTCATTATTGGCAACATCATCCGTATTAAAAACGTTTTTTATATTTAGTTTTTTACTCGGATAGATCGAACCGCTGATTTTTTGATTAAGCATTTTAAAAAGATTTTCAAGCCAGAAGCTGTAATTCTTAAAAGCAGCCGTTTCTGATGCCGGATTTGAAATTGCCCTAATACTTTTCACATAATCGATCGTATTGTCGATAATGAAAATAAAAGTATGCCGTTCAGGTCTGGTAAAATTAAATATCCGAGTATCGAACTGTCCCAAATAAAGGCTTATATGTTTTAACAGTTCGATTGTATCCATTGTGAAAAAAGAATTTTTATCTTCACGGGAAAAGTTTCTTTTTTTGTAAAGATTCTCTCCTTTTATTAATGTATCCATGGTTAATGCAAGTAAAAGAATTAAATATTCTCCTGTTCGTGCATCAACCACAAGGTTGTTAAAATCACGGTTCGGGAAAAAATATTCAAGAAATCCGATTAATCTCTTATATTGGTTAAATTCTATCTGCACTTGTTTTTCCATGTATTTTCGTTTGTACTCCTTTTAAAAGTATATCGTCTTAACCTGAATTTGTCAATTTTAAATTGATTTTTTCGCATATGTTTGGTATACTGTTCTGGTAAAAATGGATACGATCTTTCAGTTTCTTAACGAATATCCTGTTTTGAAAATTGCCGCCGTACTTCTGGGCATTTTTATACTTTTAAAAATAGTACTCGAAATCCTCAAAGTTGCCAAAGTTATCAACCTCGAAGACAAAAACCTTTTTGAAGCGCTTTACTCCATTATGTTCAAGCGTTCGTACCAACTTCGGAAAGCCAAAAAAGCCGCTTCTCACGGAAATTATTTTGAATCCGGGAAATTATACGAGGAGATTGGTGAGTACAAACTCGCTTTAAAAACCTATGAAACCGGCGAACAATGGAATGAGATGGGCGAACTCTATGAAAAACTCAATATGCAGAGTGAAGCCATAGAAATTTATAAAAAAAGTGGAAATTTTGAAAAACTCATTCAATTGTACTTGAAGAGAAAAAACATCGACGCTGCCGGTGTCATTATGGAAGATAATAACCGCTTCCAGGAAGCCGCTGAATTGTATTACACTAACGGCAGGTTTGAGAAAGCTGCCCAGATATTTGCTAAAAAAGGATTTTACAGAAAAGCCGCCTATATTTATGAAAAAGCAGGCAATTTTAAAATGGCAGCAGAGAATTTTGAGAAATGGTTTCTTAATAATGTCGACACAGTTGTCGGTTATCAAGGTTCCGCAGAACTCGATGCCGATCTTTTTAAAGCAGTTGATCTTTATACCAGAATCGGTGAACAAGACCGGGCTTATGAACTACTTCTCAAGTACAAAAAACATGAGAAAGCCGCTGAAATGGCTTTAAGAATGGGTAAGGACCAGGAAGCTGCCAAGCTGTATGAACAAGCTCAGATGCCTTCCAAAGCTGCCGCAATTTATGAAAAACTCGGTAATAATAAAATCGCTTACCTTCTCAGAGGTGAAGATGCATTTGCCAGAGGCGAAACCATTGCTGCTGCCGAATGGTTCCTCAAAGGACAAGATCATATACGCGCTGCTGAGCTTTTTGAGTGGGAGAAAAAATACGAAAAAGCAGCCCACTGCTTTTTTATGTGCCAGAACTACCAATCTGCTGCCGACAATTACTTCAAAGCCGGAAATGAAGAAGAAGCTGCCAAAATGTACGAACTTGCACAGGAATGGAAAGCAGCCGCAGAAATCTTAATCAAATTCAAACGCTTCTCCAAAGCAGGTGAATTGTACGAAAAAGCAGAAGATTTTTTTAACGCCGGACAATGCTTTCTTAAGATTGAAGACGATAAACGTGCCCTAATTAATTTCCAGAAAGTCCCTCCCGACTCCCCGGATTATTCTAAAGCGATTCCTTACGAAGCGTCTATCTTTATAAAAAATCGCAAACCCCACCTCGTTATTGAAAAAATTGGAAAATTAATAGAAAACCAACCCATTACTCCTCAAAATATAGAATGGTTTTACGTACTCGGTGACGCCCACGAAAATGCAGGCAATTTCCGCGAAGCATTTAATACATTTCAGAAAATCCAGGCCACAGATTTCAACTTTAAAGATATCCAGCAAAAAACCAAGGAAGCCGAAGCTCTCATTAAGAAATATAAAGAAATGGAACTTGTCGCCGACAATAAATCCCAGGAACGGTATAAAATAATCGAAAAAGCCGGCGAAGGCGGTATGGGTGTCGTTTACAAAGCTGAAGATACGGTTCTAAAACGTATCGTTGCTCTTAAAATACTCAATAGCAATTTGATTAAAGATAAACGCAGCCTCGAACGGTTTCTCACTGAAGCACGTTCCACAGCCTCATTATCTCATTCCAATATTGTCACAGTATACGATGTCGGACAAATCAAAGAAGATTATTTTATTTCTATGGAGTTTGTGGAAGGCGAAAACTTTATGGAAATCATTCGAAGGAAAAAACCCTTTACCATTCCACAGGTTTTATTTATTGCAATCAAACTACTCAAAGCCCTTGATTATTCTCATAAAAAAGGCATTATTCATCGTGATATCAAACCTCATAATATCATGATTACCCGTCAGAAAGAAATTAAAATTATGGACTTTGGTCTTGCTGTTATTCGTGGAGAAAGTAAGAAGGGAGAAACAGGTGTAATCACTGGTACTCCTTATTATATGTCTCCTGAACAAATCCAGGGTCTTCCTATAGATCATCGCACCGATATTTACTCTTCCGGTGCCTCTCTTTTTCATTTAATCACCGGGCGTGTTCCTTTCAAAGGAGAGAACATCTTTTATCAGCACATGTTCGAACCCGTTCCTGACATTACTAAAATAAGAAAGGATGTCCCCCAAAAGCTTTCCGATATCATAGCAAAGTGTATGGAAAAGAAACGGGAAAACCGTTACCAGAGTGCACAGGAAATTTTAAACGAAATACGCTTAGTTACTTAACAAATAAATGAATAAAAAATATAAGGAGAGTCAGAATGGATTTTTCATTGACTGAACAACAATCAGAGTTGAAGAGCTTAACTCATCAGTTTGCAATGAATGAGATGAGACCTGTAGCCGGTAAATATGATGAGGAGAATGAATTCCCCTTTGAAGTAATGCAAAAAGCATTTGAAATAGGGTTTCTTACATCCGGTATCCCAATGGAATATGGTGGAACC
Organism: Acidobacteriota bacterium; assembly: GCA_021817755.1. Classification (GTDB taxonomy): domain Bacteria; phylum Acidobacteriota; class Aminicenantia; order UBA2199; family UBA2199; genus JAKAGC01. The sequence goes on from JAKAGC010000084.1 coordinate 4,956, forward strand.
GGTTTTTCCAATCTTGATAATGCCGTAGTTTGCGAAGAGTTATCCTGGGGATGCGCCGGTATGTTTACATCCATGATGGCAAACACTCTCGCCACCACCCCTATTGTTTTATTTGGTTCCGAAGAACAAAAACAAGAGTATCTCGCCCCTCTCACCAAAGAGATGAGCTTCGCTTGCTTCGGGTTGACCGAACGTGAAGCCGGGTCCGACAATTCAATGATAAAAACAACAGCCGTAAAAAAAGATGATTATTACATCTTGAATGGTTCCAAAACCTTTATCACAAACGCTGGAGTCGCCAAACTCGGTACGATTTTCGCTTCAACCGATCCTTCTCGTGGCGCCCGTGGAATTTCTGCGTTTATCGTTCCCATGAATACACCTGGAATCACAATTGGAAAGCATGAAAACAAAATGGGTCACCGCGCTTCCAATACCTGTGAAATTTATTTTGATGAAGTAAAAATTCCTGCCAAAAATATATTAAAACGTGAAGGTTTCGGATTTATCGTTGCCATGAAAACCCTCGATTATGCACGTCCTTCTGTTGGAGCTGGTGCTCTCGGTACTGCAAGAGCTGCTTATGAAGAAGCTCTCAAATATGCCCAGAACCGTGTACAATTTGGAAAACCCATCGCTTCATTCCAGTACAATGCCTTTAAACTCGCTGAAATGGCAATGGAAGTCGACGCCGCACGTTTAATGGTTTATCGTTCCGCCTGGATGCTCGATAATAATCTCAAAGCCTCTAAAGAATCCGCTATGGCAAAAATCATGGCTACCGATGTTGCTATGAAAGTAACTACCGATGCCGTACAAATGCTCGGCGGATATGGTTACATGAAGGAATACCCCGTTGAAAAGATGATGCGCGATGCCAAACTCTTCCAGATTTATGAAGGAACAAACGAAATCCAGAAACACGTTATTTCTCTTGAAATCCTTGGTAACCTTAAAAATATCGGATAATTAGATTTTTATCCTTATTCCATACAAATTAAAATGTATGTTATCGCACGGTTAATTCGATTAGTAATTATTATAATAGTTATTTATATCTTATACCGTGTGTTGTGGAAAGGCGATTGGTTCCCGTCTCTTTTCGGTAATAAAGAAAAAGAAGACAGGAACCAGCCCCCCTCTTCTCTCCCAGTCGAAGAAATGAAAAGGGACCCTGTCTGTGGCACTTTTCTTCCTGAAAAGCAAGCCATTAAATTGAAAAAGCGTGGGCAAACCCATTATTTCTGTTCCGAACAGTGCAAAAAAAAATTCGTCGAGACTCCACGTCAATAACCGTTTTAAACGGTTCCCCTTCCTTTTGATGTTGACTTATCCACTCGTTTATGGTACTTTCTACAGTTTTAAGATAATTTCTTTTCCCGGAGATGCTAAATGAAGTCTATCTTTTTCAGATATCCCTCTTTATACGATATAGGGATTCGGTTCCTCTATTTTGACGGCTTGAAAATTCTTAAGGATATTATCGGACCTAAGAAATCTGTTTTTGAACCTGCTTGCGGTTTTGGAAGAATGAAACGATACCTCTATCCCGATTGTAATTACTCCGGTATCGATCTTAACGAAGAGTTTATCCGTTATGGCCAGAAGCGTAATCTCGATATTCAATTGGGTAATATTTTAGACAGTTCCCGGTATCGATCAGTCGATACCGTTCTTCTTTGTGATATCCTCCATCATCTTAAGTATAAGGATATTCTTGAACTCCTCTCTATTGCCGTTCGTTTCGCCAAAGAAAAAATTGTCATAATTGAGCCCACATTCGTTAAAATCGCCTCTAAAAACAATTGGTTATCCCGTTTTGTGGGAAAAATTATGGCCACTTTGGATGCAGATGGGTTAAACGAAATCGAGCATTGGATGTCTCGGAAAGAATACGATTCCCTCTTTCAAACTCTTAAAGATTCCAATCATATTGAACGCATGAATATTCGCAACTATCGAAACCATGATTTCGTGGAGATGTATATTAATGGTTATGCCCAAAAGGCATGAACCCTTTTTCCACCTATGGGTATGAATTCCGTTTCAAATCCTTCATCCCATAAACCAGGACATCCTCCCTCCCCCCTCGTCTCCATTATTATTCCTGTCAAGAATGAGGAACAATTTATCGCACAGTGCCTCGATGCTGTTTTTGCCCAGGAAGCCTCATTTCAATTTGAAATCATTGTCATCGATTCAGGTTCTACCGATCGCACCCTTTCTATTTTAGAGCAATATTCTTCCATTCGTTTGATAAAAATTTTGCCCCAACAATTCGGTCATGGAAAAACCCGGAATCTCGGTGCCAGTGTATCCAACGGTACATTTATTGTTTTTCTTAATGCCGACGCCATCCCCCTCGATAATCACTGGCTCCAAACACTTATTCACCCCCTTTTAAACCCAAATGTAGAAAAAATCGCAGGCGTATTTAGCCGTCATGTTCCCAGGCAGGATTGCCATCTTTATATGTACCGCGATCTCGATAAATCCATGCCCACCACTCCTTTTCTTCGCACCCAAACCTCAAAAACCCAATTCATGATTTTTTCCACCGTTAGTTGTGCCATTCCCCGTTCCTTATGGCAGCAATTCCCCTTTGATGACTCCATTGCAATCGCCGAAGACCAGCAGTGGGCTTCTACCCTATTGAAAAATCAGTATTCAATCCTTTATCAACCCGCTTCTGTTGTCACTCATTCTCATAATTACACCCATCATCAGTTATTCCGGATTAAATGTAAAGTCGGACAAACCGAGAATAAATTCACGCATTCTTTTACTTTATATACTATTGGTTTACTTGCCATCACTACCGGATTTCTTTATAAATTCATCTCCGATATATTCTATATACTCGTTACTCCTCCAACCCCCAAATCCTTTTCGCAGAAGTGCAGTCAGATAAAAATCGCTCTTCTTGCCCGTCTATTTTCTTTTTCAGGACGGTTTAGAGGGTGGATTACCCAGTCGAACACACAGGTATCACATGATGAATAAAACCGATTTACTTAAAAGTCTTGCTCCCGGCTTTCTTCCTTTAATTGTATTTATAATAGCCGATTCCTTTTTCAGTCCATCCATATCCATACTCATTGCAGTCGCATTCGCCATGCTTGAATTGCTGTATACTTATATCAGGGAGAAAAAACTCGATAAGTTCATTTTACTCGATGTCGGATTGATTGTATTATTGGGATCTGTTTCCATTTTATTGAAGAACGAGATTTTTTTTAAACTCAAACCCGCAGTAATTGAATTCATCTTTTGTATAATAATGGGAATATCCGTATTCTCTCCTGTTAATCTCGTAATGTTGATGACACGCCGTTATATGAAGAACATTCAATTGAATGAAGCACAAGTCGCACAGATGAACCGTGGTATTCGCGGAATGTTTTTTATTTTTTCAATTCATACCCTCATGATCGTATATTCTGCTATATTCATGTCCAGGCAAGCCTGGGCTTTTATCAGTGGCGGATTATTTTATATTCTCTTCGGTATCTATTTCGGGTACGAATGGATATCCAATAGAAGGAAACAGGCAAAACTTTATGAGCAGTACAAAGATGATGAATGGTTTGATATTGTAGATGAGGAAGGCCGTGTAAAAGGAAGGGCTCCCCGGCAAGTCTGCCATTCAGGCCCCGGATTACTTCATCCTGTAGTTCATTTACATGTCATCGATTCTAAAGATCGCATATTTTTGCAAAAGCGTGCCATGACAAAGGAAATATTACCCGGGAAGTGGGATACGGCTGTTGGCGGTCATGTTTCCAGTGGGGAGACAATCGAACAGGCTTTAAAAAGAGAAGCTCAGGAAGAAATTGGGATTACTGATTTCAAAGCCCAGCCCATTGCAAGGTATGTTTGGAATTCAGATATTGAATCCGAATTGGCTTTTATGTTTGTTTGTCATTATGATAAGCCACTTACAATTAATCCCCAGGAAATCGATGAAGGTAAATATTGGAAAATAAAAAAGATAAAAGAGGTTTTAGGAACTGGCGAGCTCACACCCAATTTTGAATTTGAATTTGAAATACTTCGCAAAACCTTATTCAAAGAAGAATTGGAATAAACGTCTTTTAATTCATCTCATCCATAAATTTCGGAAATTATTACTATTAAACGATTAAGGTTTCGAATGTTATATAAGGGAAAGGTATAGCGTATTATATCGGGAATACCGAATTATTTATTAAATCTGAAATGCAGGATGTCTCCGTCTTTTACCCCGTATTCTTTCCCTTCCAATCGGAAAAGGCCTTTTTCTTTAGCCTGGCTCATTCCTTTGCAATCCAGTAGGTCTTTCCAGTTAATAGTTTCAGCGCGGATGAAGCCTTGTTGGATATCGCTGTGGATTTTTCCTGCTGCTGTATAGGCATTGTCCCATTTATTGATTGTCCAGGCGCGGCATTCATCTTCTCCAACTGTGAAGAAGGAGATCAGGTTCATCAGTTCATAGCACAGCTTAATAAAGTTATCTCTCATATACTGGTAGTTTTCAAGGCCGTATTCCGCCTGGAAAATGGGGCGGTCTGTTTCGTCCAGTTCCAGGAGTTCCAGTTCGATGCGGGCGCAGAAAACTTCTATTGCGCGGTTATTTTCAGGTTTTTTTCGTAGTTTGCTATATTCTTCGTAGGTAGATTCGTCAGCATTAATAATATGAAAAAGTGGCTTTTGTGAAAGGAATTTATAGCCTTTTATCAATCGTTCTTCAATTGGATTTAGAGTAAATTCTCTTAGAGGTTTATTATCTTCCAGGAAGGCTTTGAATTTTTTCATTAATTCGAATTCTTCTTCCAGGTCTTTTGATTTCATTTTTTTGATATCCAGGGTCAGTTTTTCGATACGTTTTTCAACAGTGATGAAATCGTTGGTAATCAGTTCTTCTTCCATGGTGCGGATATCACGTTCCGGGTCGATGGAGCCTTGTGGATGGAGGATTTCGTCATCGTGAAAGCCTCTTACCATATGGACCAGGCCGTCTGCGCGGCGTAGAAGATCAATAAATGTTACGTTTTGAGCTTCTCCAAATGCGATAGCTCCTGTGTCAAGGAATTCGATTTTCGCGTGTATAGCTGGGCTTTTATAGAAATCTGAAAGAAGGTCGATGCGGTTATCCGGTACATCTACTATAGCCATATGGTATTCGTTAGTAGGTGTTGAGAATTTCGAGACCTTTTCTTTTTTATTAGTAAGCAGGTTAAATAACAGTGTTTTTCCTGATTTTGGGTATCCGAATATTGTTAGTATCATGGAATTATTATACTCATTAT
>JAKAGC010000085.1 GCA_021817755.1 Acidobacteriota bacterium
TCCGGAGGCATTATGTATGCAATGTCACCAGGGAAGAACATCCAAAGCAACAGTAGATACAAATATTACAAATTCGGGAGCAGCAACAGAAGATACTGTGAGTACAAAAATATCTTTTAGCAACATCCATTATCTGGCTGCTGCGGCTACGATGTATGGAAAAGTTGTGAACGGTGGCTATCAATACACTGGCAAAACTTATGATGCCAAATTTGCTCATATAGATGGATATGGGGCCTGTACGGATTGTCATAACCCTCATTCGCTAGAAGTAAAATTTGAGAACTGTAAAACCTGCCATACATATGTTAAAAAGGAAGCAGATCTCAAAAATATACGCTGGCTGGGTTCAGAGGTGGATTATAATGGAAATGGGAGTATGACGGAAGGGATTTATTATGAGGTAAAGGGAATACACGATCAACTTTTAACTGCTATCCAATACTATGCAAGAACTAAAGTAGGAGTTCCTATCGGATATAATGGGGATGTTTATCCCTATTTTTTCAAAGATTTGAATGACGATGGAATTATCGATACATCCGAAGCAGTAAGTGCGAACGGATATAAGTCATTTACTCCAAGATTACTGAAAGCCTGTTATAATTACCAGGTAGTGAAAAAGGATCCGGGTGGATTTGCACATGGTGGAAAATACTTGATCCAATTAATGTATGATTCCATTGAAAACTGTTATTCGGTATTCCCGAGTTTTGCGACATTAATGGGGAATATACACCGTGATGATGAAGGTCATTTCGATGGCTCATCGGAAGCGTGGCGCCATTGGGATACAGAAGGTGAAGTGCCGTCGAGTTGTGCACGTTGTCACAGCTCGAAAGGTATTGCAACTTTCTTGTCGACAGGTGCAAATACAGCAGAAGAAACTACCAATGGAATGCTTTGTACGACTTGTCATACATCGCCTCCTTCGGTTCGACAGGTATCGAGTGTGAAATTCCCTTCAAATGTGACGGTGAATATTGGAGATGTTAGCAATCTTTGTATGATCTGTCATCAGGGTAGGGCTTCAAATAATTCAATCGATTCGGCTATCGCTGCATCGGGTGGTCCATATTCTTTTACCAATATTCATTACTTCCCTGCTGCTGCAGTTTTATTCGGCGGCGATGTTCACGGTGGATATGAATATACTGGCAAAACATATGCAGGGAGACAGGAATTTCCGAATCACAACGGTAAATTTGTAACCTGTGTCCAATGTCATATGGGAGTGGAAGGTAAAAAAGGCCATAATGTGGCAGAACCGCAGAAAGAAAACTGCGTACTTTGTCATGGTCAGGATATCGCGCAGCCGATACCGGGTTCTGATCCGGAAAACTTCAGCTTCGACGGTATCCGTCCGGGTTCCATCCCTGATTATGATGGTGATGGAGATATCACAGAATCGCTGAAAGATGAAATCAAAGGTTTGGAAGCTGCATTATATTTACATTTACAAGCTTATGGCCAGTCTATCGGCAAACCGATGGTTTATGATGCGAATACATATCCTTATTGGTTTAAAGATACAAACGGTAACGGTATTGGGGATCCATCGGAACTGGTTTCCTCGAATGGATATAAGTTTGATGCGAAAGGATTAAAAGCCGCTTATAACTACCATATGAGTATTAAAGAACCGCATGGTTATATACATAATGCTCTTTATATTGCCCAGTTGATGGTAGACGGAATCCAGGACCTTGGCGGCAGTGTGGCTGCTTATGCCTGGAGATAAGCGACAGGTGAACCATTATTAGTCAACACCAGAAGACCTCGTATATTATTTTGAAGGGGCGGCATCTTCGGATGCCGCCTTTTCTTTTTTCGGGGAATTTTTTCCCATCGAAAAATGTGATATGATAGGAATTCTTAATAGAATTATAATTGGAGATAGATAAAATGGATCGACGATTATTCTTAACAACAGGTTTCGCTGCCCTTTCAGGAGCAGTTTTGGCTTCAGAAACCAAATCTTCGGAAAATAGAGAGATAAAAGCGATCGAGTCGGCACAAGTGGGATGCCTGGTTGATACAACTTTATGTATCGGGTGCCGGAAATGCGAGGAAGCATGTAATAGGAGAAATAATCTCCCGAGACCGGAAAATCCATTTACAGATCAAACAGTTTTTCGGGATCGCCGTCGTCCAACAGAAGGTGCATTTACTGTAGTAAATGAATATCCGGGAATGCCTTCGCCGGATCAGAAACAGATTGGTACGACTCATTGTAAAGTTCAATGTATGCATTGTTTAACGCCTTCATGTGTTTCAGCATGTTTGGTGGGAGCGATGACAAAACAGATGGATGGTTCTGTGGTTTATAATAAGAACATTTGTCTGGGATGCAGGTATTGTATGGTAGCCTGTCCTTTCGAAATTCCGGCTTATGAATTTTCAGAGCCATTGAAACCGAAGGTCAGGAAATGTGAATTTTGCGCAGATTATAAAACAAAACAAGGAGCGAATCCTGCCTGTGCTGCGGCCTGTCCAACAGAAACCCTGGTATTCGGGAAACGTCAGGAGTTATTGGCGCTGGCACGGAGCCGGATAAAAAACCGTCCGGATCGCTACCTGGATTATATATATGGAGAATATGAAGCGGGTGGGACCTCCTGGTTGTATCTAACGGGCCGCCCGATGAAAGAGATCGATCTTGTTCCAATGCCTATCAAATCTCCTGCGGTAACGACGGAATCGATCCAACATGGTATTTTTAAATTTGGTATTATCCCGATGGCTCTTTATGGATTTTTAGCGGGTTTGATGTGGAAAAACAGAAAATCAGAAGAAAAAAATGAATTAAAAAAAACAGAACAAACAGAGAGAGGTAAACAATGAGTCCCCACCATTTCCACCCTCAACCACTTAAAAAGAAGTTCTTTACTCCGGGAACGTTCGTGTTAATGGTCTTGATGGGAATCGGAACATCCTTTGGACTGGCACGACTTTTAACGGGTTTGCAATCGGTTACGAATTTAAATAACAGTTACCCATGGGGAATCTGGATCGCAATCGATGTTGCGTGTGGTGTGGCATTGGCAGCAGGAGGATTTACCACAGCGGCATTGGTTGATATCTTCGGAGGGAAAAAGTATCATCCTCTATTACGACCGGCAGTTCTAACGGCATGGCTGGGTTATGTGATGGTAGCGATTGGGTTGATGTTCGACTTAGGCAGATACTGGAATATCTGGCAACCGATGTTTCACTGGCAAGGTAACTCGGTGATGTTCGAATTGGCAATGTGCGTTATGGCTTACCTGATCGTTTTAACATTCGAAATCGCTCCTTCAATACTTGAAGGATTAAAAGAGCGAATAGCAAAAAATGAATGGGGGGCGGGTTTACTAAAAAAAGTTGAGAAACCTGTTCTTGTTATTCACTCCTGGATAAAAATCATACTTCCTATTTTTATTATAGCGGGCGTTGTTCTTTCGAGTATGCATCAATCCTCATTGGGAACGGTAATGGTTATATCACCTACAAAATTGAGTACGTTATGGTATACACCATGGCTTCCGCTTCTCTTTTTATTATCAGCAATCATGGTAGGGTTTCCAATGGTTATCCTGGAGTCTATCAGCTCAAGCAAAGGATTGAAACGTCCGGTTGAAATGGAACTTTTAGAACCGTTGTCATCAAAAATTCCAATATTTATCGGTGTGTATGCGTGGTTTAAATTTGGTGATCTGGCATTCAGGTTCAATGAGCTAAACTTCGTTGAATACCCGGGAGCCACTGTAGCATTCGCAATCGAAATCATCATGGGAATCATAGTACCTTTTATCCTTCTCTCTATGAAATCGGTTCGCCGATCAAAAGGATGGCTTTTAACTTCCTGTTTATTGGTGATATTCGGAGTGGCTTTGAACCGGATTAATGTATTCCTTGTGGGTTATCACCCGACATTCGCAAAAGTAAATTACTATCCGGCAGTAGGCGAAATTGCTCTGACAGTGGGATTAATTGCGTTTCTTATTTTTCTGTACCGGTTTTTTGTAAACTATTTTCCGATATTACCTGCAATTGAAGAAATATCGGAAGCAGAACCGTCTATTGAAGAAAAAATGGAAAAAGAAGAGCATATTCGACCTGTTACTGCATGGGTTTTCCGGGGAATAGCGGTTGTATTTTTGCTGACATTCATTATATTATATGTGGTTATCCATCAGAAAGCAATCAAAGCATCTTCATTAACTTATGGAGAGGCATTTATTACAAAGATTCTTCAACCTCAAGTGGAAGAAGAAAAAGGATCACCTCATCAATTCCGTCCTGAAAAATACAGAAATTATTATATGATGAACAGCCCGTTACTAAATGAAAAAATTAGTTATTATGAGCCTGTTCGGTTCAGTCATAGGAGTCATGATAATTATGTCAATGGAGATTGCGGGAAATGTCATCACAGGGTAGGGGATTCGTCAAATAGAATCGGAGATGATCTAAAAGAGATGCATGCCTCTATTGAAGTAAAGATTGGAGGGTCATGCTCAAATTGTCATAAAGACCTTGCAGAAAAGACATTCCAGAAATGCGGGGATTGTCACGCGAGTTCGAATGAAGCTGATTATCCAACGAGGATCGGGTTAAAAGGTGCTTACCACCGCCAGTGCATCGGATGTCACAGGGAACAACCACCTACGACGAAAGCACCTGTAGATTGTGTTTCTTGTCATCATCCGATTACTCCGGATCATACGGAGCTAATAAAAATGGCGGGCAATATTTCGCCACAAGCGATTACGCTTCAATGTCTGGAGTGTCACCCGAAAGTAGGACAGGATGTTATGAATTCGGCACACTGGAACTGGAAAGGATTGACTCCTTCAATATCGGGGCATGAGCACAGTATAACCACAGGCTTGTTAATGGTAATGGATAATTATACGATTTCATTAAGGCCAGACCTGGTAAATAGTAGTGCTCTTCACATTGGATATAGCCCTAAACCGGGGGATATCGATTTTAATAACCTTCGGAGTATCGATTGTCTGGTATGTCATGATACCACGGGTACTTATCGAAAGGATGAAAATCGAGGGGGTTTACCGGTAGCTTCAGTTAACCTGGTTGAAGTGGCACATAAAGTGGGGCGTCCTTCGCGTTCCAATTGCGGTCTATGTCATTATTATGCAGCAGGTGGACCGAATTATAAGCATGGAGACCTTGAAGGTGAGGCTGTAAATGCAGATCCGGAGATGGATGTTCATATGGGAATGGCTGATATGCGTTGCCAGGAGTGTCATAAAACAAGTGCTCATCAGATAGCGGGAATGTCTTTTAATGTACCTGTAACAGAAGGCCGGGTAAGATGCGAATCGTGTCACAGCGAAACACCTCATGGTATAACGGGTTATTTGAGTCGCCATCTTGATGACCATGTACGTACGGTATCTTGTGAAACATGTCATATTCCATCTTTTGCAAGAAAAGCACCAACTCTGATGGCTACGGACTTCTCAACTGCGGGACAGGATCGAACTACAAAATTAGATAGTCTTGGTATGCCGGATTATAATAAGAATCAGGGTTCTCTTACCTGGGGCAAAAATGTAGTTCCGGTTTATAAATGGTATAATGGAACCCGGAAATCCTATATTATGGGAGATAAAATCGATTCAATTGATTATATGGAACTGAATACACCGCAAGGTGAGAAACATATTCCTGAATCCCGGATTTTTCCATTTAAATTGCACACGGCTGTTCAACCTTACGATACTGAGAATAATATACTGGTTCCAGTAAAATTCAAAGATGAGTTTGAAAAAAATAATGATTGGAATAAGGCGATTACGAGTGCAATGAAATCAGTAAATCTGGATTATTCTGGGAAGTACGGTTTCGTAAAGACAGGGATGTATACTTCCATTCATCATGAAGTTGTTAGAGCAAAGCAAGCTTTGGGTTGTGCAGATTGTCACCGGGTAGAAGCGGTAAGCTGTAAGCGATGTCATAAAAATGCACAGGGAATGGATGAATTATCTCATACTCAGATGATGTACCCGGAAGTGAAAAACAGGATGGATTTCAAATCCTTGGGGTATGAAGATGATCCGGCGATTATGGGAGGACGCTTCTATATGAAGTTGGGTCGTGGAAAACCTCCTGAATAAAAATATCGGGATGTAAGGGGGCAGGCGGGTAACGCCTGCCTCAATTTGAATTTCATTTTAAATAGTAAGATTTTGGGGCGTGTACAAAAACACGCCCATTATATTTATAATAGGTGATTATATATGCAAAATAAAGATTGAAACTGGTTCCGTTTTTTTTTATAATTATGAGCAGGAGGAAGACGATGAGTGATGAACAGATGATCGATGAAAAGGAAGAGGGTTTAAACACAACTAAAACAAAGAAAAAGGGAAAATTCAGATTGGTGATGAGATTACTCAAACAGAATTTTATCTCATTACACCGTTTGATTTGGGGGAAAGGATGGAGAAGATTCATTTTCGCAATCGTTATTACATTGTTCCTGTTAACGGTTTTAATGTTCCTTAGCCTTGAGTTGACTTCGAAACCGAAATTCTGCAGTCTTTGTCATAATATGAAACCATATTATGCAAGCTGGATTAATTCCTCTCATAAACATGTAACCTGTACGGATTGCCATTTTCCTCCGGGATTAAAAAATAAGCTAAAAGGAAAGTTTACTGCATTATCGATGCTGATGAATTATTTTACGGGTATTTACAAACGGAATAAGCCGTGGGCTGAAATTTCGGATGAAAGTTGTCTTCGGTCGGGATGTCATGATACGCGTTTATTACAAGGGAAAGTGAAATTTAAAGAGAATATTACATTCGACCATGCTCCTCACTTAATAGAATTACGAAGAGGAAAAAAGTTACGATGTACGAGTTGTCATTCGCAGATTGTTCAAGGGAGTCATATGACAGTTACGGAAAATACCTGTTTCTTGTGTCATTTTGCAAAGAATCCGGGAGTGAATGAAACAAATAACAATCATGAAATGATCGTTTCTCAAAATTCATTAAATAAATGTACTCGGTGCCACTCCGCTCCTGTGAAAGACAAAGGGGTAAAAGCCGGAATTGGTGAAACTCCGATTTATGATCATAAAATTGTGGTAGAAAAAAATATAGATTGCCAGAGATGCCATGGTTCTATGGTTATTGGGGATGGTTATGTTCCGAAAAGCAGGTGTGATACCTGTCATGGCGAAGCAGATAAAATTAAACTTTATAATAATACAGCTTTGATTCATAAGAATCATATCACGGATCATAAAATCGAATGTGAACAATGCCATACAGAAATCCAGCATAAATCGGTTTCTCGTACTGAAATGGTAAAACCGGATTGTTCGGGATGCCACCCGCAATTCCATAATGCTCAATTGGATATGTTCGCAGGAAAGGAAGGAAAAGGAGTTCCTCTTCATCCATCATCGATGTTTGAAGCGGGCTTAAACTGCCGTGCCTGTCATATGCATAAAAAAACAACTGGGGATTTCGAATTGAATGGTGAAACCTATTATCCATCAGGAGAAGAATGCAATTCCTGTCATGGCAAGGGTTATGATAGAGTGATGAATAATTGGATTACGCAGTCAGAAAGCCGTTTAAATCAACTTTCTAAAGTATTGGATACGGCTGGAAATTTAGTGAAAACTAAAACGTCGAATGCAAATTACGGGGATGCTTCCCAATTGTTAAAAGATGCAATCTATAATTTCAAGCTGGTTAAATTCGGAAAAGCAGTTCATAACATCGACTATGCAAATCAATTAATGATGGCTTCATACAATGGAGCGGAACAGAGTCTTAAATTACTGGGAATCAATGTTTCGCTTCCTTCATTCGATAAGACTTTGTCATTGATCCCTGGAGAATGTTCGAGTTGCCATTCAGGATTCGAGCGTAAACCGATCGATATTTTCGGATGGAAATTTTCCCATAATATCCATCTTGAAAAAGGGGCACTTGATTGTAAAAATTGCCACTCTAATGATCCGAAACATGGGACTCTTATGATCGACAAACAAGGTTGTATGAATTGCCATCATAAACAAGCACAGGGGACAAAAGAATTGGATTGCAAACAGTGTCATAATGTTCAACAGAACATCTATTATAGCACCCTTGAATTTTATACGTTTAAGCTTCCGAATGTAATGAGTGAAAGTGTGACTTGTACGGATTGCCATTTGGATCAAAACAAAAAGATTATTCGTCCGAATAAAACTGTATGCACCTCGTGTCATGATAAAGATTATGAACAAATGTTCGATGATTGGCAGGAAACTGCAAAATCCCTGATGGAGCAACTGCGTGATAAAGTAAAACGGGAAAAATTAAAGCCGGGAGATCGAGCGTATGATATACTAATGCTGTTAGAGAAAGATGGGAGTAAAGGAATCCATAATACTGAATTGTATGATAAACTTATAGAAGAAGCTAAAAAATAGAAATACGGTGAAATAGGAAACCCTTTTAAATAAGGGTTTCCTAACTATTCTCAAATTATAATTTCAAAAATTTTTGAATAGTTATATCTAAAAATTTGTAGATAGGGGATTGAAGGAATTATCTGTTGGGAGTAGAAAGCTACGGGCAGAAGGTAAGCGGTTTCTTACCCTCTGCCCGCAACCAACAAAAATCGGGATCTTTATTTTAAGAGGTCTAATTTATCCTAACTTTTAAACCGTAGAGCGGTTTCTATTTCTTTATAATAGCTCTCAGAACTCAATAGATGTGGAATATCGGGATTAAACGTTTTTATTTCAGAGGGGGTGGGGTCAAATTGGGGAGCTCCCGTTTCATTTGGATAATTTTTAATCTCACCGGAGAAACGATTGACTTCCTTAATTTCAGAGGTAATCTGTTCTACGGACGAATAATTCATCTTTAAGTTGAACTTTTCAGCAAGAGAGAGAAGGATTTTCCAGTTTTCCATACCACTTTGAGGAGGAACGATTTGTTTAACGAATTGAACGCGCCTGTCACATGCGGTATATGAACCATCCTGTTCAATAAATGAAGCTGCTGGAATTACGACATCTGCGGCATCGGTGGTAGAAGTTACGAACATATCCTGTACCATCAGGAATTCGATTCCTTTAAAATACTTGAGGTTATCCTGAATGTACAGTGGATCTTCTCCAAAAACGAGGAGAGCTTTTATACTTCCATGGAGTAGTTTCTCGGCAACATCGGTGGGTTTGAATATTCCGGTCAAATCAACTCCCCATTTGGAACCGATCCGTTTGATTTCCTGGGTTTCAAAAGGCTTCACATATCCGGGGAGGTAGTTGGGTGTTAAACCGACTTCCTTTACACCGGTTGAATTGGCGTATTCCCGAAGAATGATAATACCGTTTCCGGGTTTCGCAATTCGACCTGTTAACATCAGGAAATTTCCAATGGCTTTCAAATCGCCGGCTGACTTTTCACGTAATGAATCGAGATTGTAAACAAATACGATTTTCTGTTCGGGGTTTTCAAGAAGCGTCAGAAGCTCATGGTATTTCTGAGGGAAAATATCAGTAATTTCAACAACTTTTTCGGGTGTAAACGGTTCAACCATTTTACCGAGTTCTTCAAAACCGGTATTATTGGATTGAGCATTATCATATTGTTTGCCTTTGAGTAAATGGCGGATAATACCGTTCAATAATACAGTGTTGGAACCTTTTCGTGAATCGATCCAGAGGTCGGCATGCTTGGTGAGTTTGACTTCAGAGGAATTGATAAGTACGAGTTGAGTACCATTTTTCTTCTGGGCTTCTTTGATCTGGAGTTCCACAATGAGTTTTTCTTCTGATAGACTTCCATTTATCACGACTACGACATCGGCGGATTTAATATCATCCATTGAAGCAGTAGAAGCTGTAACACCGAGCATAGTATCGAGACTATCCTGTTCCTGTCCGTACAATGTATCAGAGAAAGTACCGACATTATTGGTTTTCAAACCGGCGCGGCTGAATTTCTGAAGGAGGTATAATTCCTCATTGGAGAGCTTGGGAGAACCAAATATGGCGACAGAATCGGGACCATATTTTTGGATGGTTTCCTTTACTTTTTGAGCGGTGTAATCGATGGCTTTTTCCCATGTTACCTGGTTATAAACACCTGAGGTTTTATCTTTGAGCATAGGAGTTTTTAGTCTGTTATCTTCCATGAGGTAACGATGACCGAACCGTCCTTTTACACACAAATAACCTTTATTCAACGAATCCATAACATTTTGGGTT